>NZ_JBHIND010000017.1:0-82472 GCF_042194695.1 Bartonella sp. CM86QHHN | reverse complement strand
ACGCGTCCCTCACTGTAAAAAAGCTGTATAAATACAGCAAGTTATTTTTACATAAAACTTACATGTTATCCATAAATGGTACAGTTTTTCAACGACAAGTATGGGCAGTATTATGTGATATACCATGTGGTGAAACAATTTCATATGAGATCTTAGCATGCCGTATTGGTATGCCGAAAGCTTTTCGTGCCGTTGCTCATGCCTGTGCACGTAACGAATTGGCTATTATCATTCCGTGTCATCGTGTTGTGCGTAAAAATGGTTTTATTTCAGGGTATCGTTGGGGGGAAAAACGGAAACAGATTTTACTACAACGGGAACAAAATGGAAAAATTTAACTTTGTGTGATGGGCATTATAATCGTTACAGTTGTTCCTTTCATTTCTTTTGAAGTAATTTCAAGTTTTCCTTTGTGGAGTTCTAGCAAGGAGCGTGAAATGGCTAATCCAAGACCTGAGCCCGTATGAGATTTAGTGAGCTGATTTTCGACTTGTTCAAAAGGTTGCCCAAGTTTTTTAATTGCTGATTGGGGAATACCAACGCCTGTATCTGTAATTTTAAAAATAAGGTTATTTTTTTTCTTGAAAGCGCAGACATCAATATTTCCGCCAGAAGGCGTAAATTTAACGGCATTAGAGATGAGATTAAGGAAAATCTGTTTCATTGCACGACCATCAACTTCAGCATGAAGTTCTGGGGTAATGTTTGTTGTAACAACAATATTTTTTTCTTGAGCTTGAGGTGTTAGTGTTCGTACTGCTTCACTAATGATGGGCTCAAGATCGGTATTTTTACAATCAAGCGTAAATCTTCCTGCTTCGATTTTTGACATATCAAGGATGTCATTGATAAGGGTTAGAAGATGGGTTCCTGAATTGTAAATATCATGCATATATTCCTTATAGCGTTGTGAACCAAGAGGACCAAAAGTCGATTGCAACATGATATCTGAAAAACCAAGAATAGCATTCAGAGGCGTGCGCAATTCATGAGACATATTGGCTAAAAATTCTGATTTAGCCTTATTAGCACTTTCGGCGCGTTCTTTTTCTGCTTTCAGACTTTTATTAAGTTTTTCAACTTCTGTTGCGCGTTGTTGAGCACTCCCTCGCGCGCGCTTGAGTTCTTGAATGAAAGAGAAAAGACGCCTTTCACTGTCTTCAAATTTTTCCTGTTGTTGTTTAAGCTCAGAAATGTCAGTACCAATACAAACCAATCCTCCATCTTGGGTTCGTCGTTCGTTAATTTTGAGCCAACAACCATCTGCCGTTTGGCGAATACTGGTTAAGTTACCAGTACCATCATCTTTAAGGGGATATTCACTGAGTGCAGGGCGTGCCATGGCTTCGACGGTTGCACGTTGGATACCTGATTGGAGAATTTGTTTAGGAATAGCGGCATATTCGCAAAATTTGCTGTTGGACATGACTAAACGTCCTTCAGCATCCCACAAGACGAAAGATTCTGAAATGTTTTCAATCGCATCACGGATACGAAGGTCGGCTTGCGCTGTTTGTTCAGCCAATTGTTGCTGTTCACTAATATCGAAGGAAATACCAACCAAATGGGGTTCTTCTTCTTCAGTAACTTCGGCACGAATGCGCATCCATACATAATGACCATCAGCATGACGCATAGGAACGTTAATATCGATATGCTTTTTTTTACCGCTCATTAATTCCTGAGCAAGGTCAAAAAAATTCGCATCATTTGGATTGATAATGGCGCTAATTTGGGAAATTGAGAGCAATGCATCTTGAGGGACATAGCCGAGCATTTCGTACATTGCCCGTGACCAGTAGACGCGTCCACTTGCCATATTCCAATCCCATAGTCCACAGCGTCCACGCATCATTGCCATATCAATACGGTTTTGAATTTTTTCTGAAACAAGATCTGTTTTGCGTGCTCGTACAATTTGGTTGTAATAAGCATAAAGAAGAGCAAGGATAACGCCACTAGTTCCAATGAACATGGTTATATTTAACGAGAGAGCTTTCCGCCATTCCATGTAAATATGTTGCATTTTTTCACTGGTGAATACCCCATATTGTCCATTTTCTGTTTGCTGAAAGGAAGCGAGAGCAGGAATATCTTTTCCTATTGTAATTTTCATGATTCCAGCATGTTTTCCTAGAGCTTGTAAAGTAATGCTTTCAGAGGTAAAATTCTGTAAGGGTTTTCCTAAGACAATCTCGGAACTTGATGAAGCTAGGACATTGCCTTTTTGATCGACAATAGCAATAACAGCGCTGGTTTTTATAAAACCTTTGTTACGAAAATTAGTCAGGATATTTTGTAAATGATTATGAGAAAGAGCAGCAGCTTTTCCTTGTCGAGTGGCGGCAAGTAAGTCACGGTCGATTGTATTGGTAATATGAGAAGCTAAGAGAGCGATGGTAGAATGCGTGTTTTTATCAATTGTGTTGCGCCAATCATAGATTGATAGGAAACGGATTGCTGCTAGTATAACAAGAAATGCAAGAATTACAAATGGGAGTGAACGTCGCAGCCAAGGTTCAATAAAAAGAAGTTTTTTATAGGCAGAACCAGAAAACAGATTGGTACGCTCTGTCCGCTCCTTGCGACTTTGAGCGCTTGATTTTGAATCAGCATACACCTCCCTTGGCGCATTATATGCGTCCAATTTAGCCATCTCGCGTTCCTTTAATTCTGGAATAATGTGATTTAAAAACTGCTTCGATATTCATAGTAACCCCATCGAGTGCAATGAATCAAAACAGGAGTCTTCTGTCCAGTCTTTTTTTAAAAAAAAATAATTTTACTTTTATGATTTTGGAATATGAAAAGAAAAAAGTACTTTAAACGTGATCTATAAACAGGCTTAGATTGCCTGTTTATAGATTTAATGATGATCGAATAGTTTATAGAATTTATTTTAAAAAATATTATAGCATATTGATTTAAAATAATTTTTTGTTTCAAGTAAGCAGACGGTTGATGATATCAGCAACATCGCTTGATAATTTTGGCGCAGCAGCAATCATTTTTAATTCAGTTTCAAGTTTTTGTTGTCGAATAGGTTCTAATTGTCGCCAAGAGCGCATCATTGTTAATAATCGTGAAGCAAGCTGTGGATTTTTTTTGTCAATTTCCAAAATAACTTGGCAAAGAAAATGATAAGATGCTCCATCCATCCTGTTAAAGCCCGTGAGATTGTTAGAGGCAAAAACACCGATTAGAGAACGTACACGATTAGGATTATCTTGTGAAAACAGCGGATGTTGCATGAGCTTTTGAACATTCTCGAGTGTTGATGTGCCAGCAACCATTGCTTGAATAGAAAACCATTTATCCATGACCAAAGGGTCATTCTGATAGCTGTTTTCAAAATCATTTAAGGCATTTTGTGCCTGCTCATTTTCATTAAAACGCTTCACGAGAACAGCGATACTCGCCATACGGTCAGTCATATTATCAGCTGTTGCATACTGTATAGCAGCTCGATTTGGATTGGCTTCAGCAATGGAAAGGTAATCCAGTATGATATTCTTTAATGCTCGCTTTCCAGCTTGTGCAGTGTTTGGTGAATAGGGCTCTTGGGTTTGCATTTGTCCATAGAGTTTTGTTAAGAGCTCTTGGTGAGTTTGTGCAAGTGAAACTAAAAACTGATTGCGGACATAATGAATACGATCTGGGTCAATATTTTTACCGATTGTATGAGCAAGCTCAACTTCACTAGGTAAATTTAAACAGAAGGCACGAAATTCAGGCTCTAAGGTTTCATCTGTTATGATCGTTTCAATCAGCTTTAGCAAAGCAGAAGGGAGTGTTGCTTTTTCTTGTGTTTTATCTTGAATGCTTTGAATCAAAGCTTGCGTCATTAAATGATTAAGAGATTGCCAGCGATTGATGTGATTGTCATCATGTTGTGCAAGAAAAATAAGTTCTCTTTCATTGAATGGAGTGTGTAGAATGATTGGTGCTGAAAAGTCTCGCAGCAGTGATAAAACGGGTTTTTCACGCAGTCCCTTTAATGTAAAGGTTTGGCTTTCCTTGGATAAAAGCATAACATCTGATTGAATATTTGTATCTGCTTCATAGGTGAGGTTTTCTCCGTTAGGTCCTAACAAGCCAAATACGATAGGGATAAGCATAGGCTTTTTTGTATTTTGTTGTGGGGTTGCGGGAATATGTTGCTTTGCATGAATTGTTAAAACACCATCGCTATAATGACTATCGATTTCTACATTGGGTGTTCCTGCCTGTTCATACCATAGCATGAATTGGGAGAAGTCTTGACCAGACACTTCAGCAAAACAGGTAATAAAATCTTCAATTGTACAAGCTTGTCCATCATGACGTTGAAAATAAAGATCAGTGCCTTTACGAAAAAGAGTAGGACCTAAAATAGTCCGTATCATGCGAACAACTTCAGCACCTTTTTCATAAACAGTTGTTGTGTAAAAATTATTAATTTGGCTATATTGACGAGGACGTACAGGATGCGCAAGAGGTCCTGCGTCTTCTGCAAATTGCGTCGCTTTTAATGCTTTTACATTTTCAATTCGCTGTAGGCTGCGTACATTTTGATCTGATGAAAATTCCTGATCACGATAAACAGTGAATCCTTCTTTTAAACAGAGTTGAAACCAATCGCGACAGGTAACACGATTACCGCTCCAATTATGGAAATATTCATGTGCAATGACACGTTCAACATTTCTATAATCCTGATCGGTTGCTGTTTCAGGATCTGCAAGAACATATTTATCATTAAAAACGTTAAGGCCTTTGTTTTCCATTGCTCCCATGTTAAAGTCGGACACAGCGACAATATTGAAAATATCAAGATCATATTCGCGTCCGAAACATTGTTCATCCCAACGCATGGAACGTTTAAGAGCATCCATTGCATAGGTTGCGCGTTCGGTTTTTCCTTTTTCTACATAGATACTAAGCTCGATACGTCGTCCAGATACAGTTGTAAAATGGTCTTCTAACTTATCAAGATCTCCACCTACTAAAGCAAAGAGATAAGATGGTTTGGGATAAGGATCTTCCCAAATGGCAAAATGGCGATTATTCTCTAAAGTTCCTGTTTCCACCAGATTACCATTGGAAAGCAAGATTGGGATTGTTTGGGAATCTGCTTCAATTTTCACTCTATAGGTAGAAAGAACATCAGGGCGGTCGTAAAAATAAGTAATACGACGAAAACCTTCCGATTCGCATTGTGAGCAATAAACACCATTTGAAAGGTAAAGCCCCATAAGTTGGCGGTTGCTTTCAGGATTCAGTTCTGTAACCAATTTCAATGTAAAAGGAGCCGTTGGTGGCGTTGTAATTTCTAAACGTGAAGGCGTCACTTTATAAGTGTTTGGGGCTAATATCTCATCATTAATAGAAACGGAAATTAAAGTAAGATCATCACCAGAAAGAACAAGAGGTGTTAATTCTTTTGTATCGTGACGGGATTCAATAGACAATATGGCTGTAACATAGGTTTTTGTCGGTGCTAATTGGAAAGAAAGTTGTGTTTTAGGGATAACGTAAGGGGTTGGTTGGTAGTCTTCCAAACGATAAATAGATGTTATTGGCTGTTTCATAGTTTTTTCCCATTTGTATTTTAAGAGTTAAAGAAGGGTGTGTTAATTTTAGAAGCAATATAGGATTAAAGAATTACAAAAGGCTGTCGAGGCGATTTTTTACTTCTAAGAAGTCTATCCATGTAAGCTTCTTTTGACTAGGGGTTCTAAGAAGGTAAGCTGGGTGGAAAGTTGGCATAACAGGTATTTTTATATTATCCTCGCTTTCATAGATATGCCATTTCCCTCTTGTTCGGATAATCCCATTTTGAGATCCAGTAAGAAACTGTGCAGCAACGCCTCCTAGTGCTATAAGAACACGAGGACGCGCTAAATAAATGTGCCGTTCAATAAAAGGGCGGCACAAGGCAACTTCTCTTGGTGTTGGTGTACGATTTCCTGGCGGACGCCAAGGAATAGTGTTGGCAATGTAAACATTATTTCTTGTTAAGCCAATTGATGCGAGGATTTTATTAAGCAACATCCCAGCTTTTCCCACAAAAGGAATTCCTTGTATATCCTCGTCTCGTCCTGGTGCTTCGCCTATAAGCATCAGGGGGCTTCCTGCTGTTCCATCTGAAAAACAGGTATTTTTTGCTGTCAATTTTAATGAACAGCCATTAAATGCAAGGAGAGCAGATTTTAATTCATCAAGTGTCTTTGCATTTTTTGCACTCTCTATAGCTGTGGATTCATTTTGTATAGTCCTAGAGTTATGCAGCTGATGATGATCTAATTTTATGGTTGGAGATGTTTTGGGAGATGCTAGTTGATTATGAGAAATGTTCACGACAGATATTAATTTTCTCTCTGAACAAGCAGACTGCTTAAAACGATCAATAGGAAAATCTGTCAGAACGGCATCCGCACCACTTTCTTTATAAAAGTTTAAGAGTTCTTCATAGGAAATTGAGCATGGCGTTTGATTTAACATTTTATTTTTTCTAATGATCTAGCGATTATAGATCAAACAAAATTATCCTTCAAGTTTTATTAAATGTATTCGCTAGCCATTAATGTATAAGAACGCTGATAGGATTCTCTCTTTTCACAAAAAAGGCAAATCGTAAAATGCGAATGTTCGCGATTATATGCATCTTTAAATGTATAATTTGTTTAAATTGCGTTATTTCAACTTTTTAAACAGACTAAACTCACTCATACTAAAAGAATTTTTTACTGAATGCAAGTGGTGTGATAATGTTTTTTATCATTATATTCTATATTTAATACTTAATGAAAGTGAATTTTGTAGTATTTTATTTATAAGATTAATTATAAATTTTATATTATTATATTTTTTTAATAACTTTTATTAAAAAAAATTAAATATATTAATTGAAATATATAAATATTACTTTTATATGAGAAAATACTAAGACGTTATAAACTATTTTTACAATGGGTTAAAAGCAATGTGTGGATATACGCTTTTGCTTTTTTTACAGCTGAAATGAGAGGTTCATTTAATGCTAAATGCGCTGCAATAGCGCTTGAGAGAATGCAACCTGTTCCTCGCATTGTTCCTTTTAAACGTGGAGTAGAGATATTTATGACTTCAGTTTTGTCAATGAAG
Organism: Bartonella sp. CM86QHHN; assembly: GCF_042194695.1. NCBI lineage: Bacteria > Pseudomonadati > Pseudomonadota > Alphaproteobacteria > Hyphomicrobiales > Bartonellaceae > Bartonella > Bartonella sp. CM86QHHN. Next base: position 75,347 of record NZ_JBHIND010000017.1, on the reverse strand, counting down.
CTATCAATTGCAAGAGGCCCCTCTGCATGTCCCCCTTTTACTAAAATAGAGCGAGCTCCCAATGACAAAAGTTTTTTTGCTTGTTGTATTGCTTGCTTATCATGAGATGCCAATGGACTTTTGCTAAGAAGAGCGAGTTCTTCTCTATTCGGTGTTAAAAGATCAACATGAGGAAGCAGTTTATCGATCATCGTGTCGATGATTGTTTCCGTTATTAGTTTTCCTCCTGATGAAGCGACAAGTACAGGGTCCAAAATAACTGGAACATGGGGATAGTCTTTGAGTACGTTACAGATTGCTGCTATAATTGCTTTTGTCCCCGTCATACCGATTTTTATTGCGCTTATTGGATTTGCTTCTAGGGCAGCACGCATTTGCGCAGCGACGAGGTCTCCACGCATTGGAATGATTTCGACAACGCGATTATCATCTTGTACGTTAACACAAGTAATTGCTAAATTTGCTTTTATTTGAAAATGTGCAGAGGTTTCTATATCACGAACAATACCAGCACCTCCTGTTGGATCAGTGCCCGCAACAATAAGAATAGAAGGTATCAACGCCATGTTTGTGTCACTTTTATCCACTGCTGTACACGCTCTTCTGGTTTTTTATGGAGGATAATATCAGTCACAACAGCAGCACTATTTGCTCCTGCTTTTAAAACACCCACTGCGCGTTCTGGTGTTAACCCACCAATACCCACCAAAGGTAAAGCACCAATCCGCTTTCTCCATTGTTTGATTTTTTCTAGTCCTTGCGGCATCCATTTCATTTTTTTTAAGATTGTCGAATAAATAGGACCAAGTGCAATATACTCAGGATTAGCAGAGAGTGCGATATCCAATTCATGTTCATCATGTGTACTAAGACCAACTTTTATACCACTTTTACGAATTGCGTGAAGATCAGTATTGCTTAGGTCTTCTTGTCCCAGATGAATAAAATTACACTTTTCATCAATTGCTATTTCCCAATGATCATTAATAATTAATTGTGCTCCCAATTTATTGCATATGTTTTTTGCACGCTTAATATGTTGACGGATTATTTGTTGATTTTCATGTTTCATACGCAATTGTACGAGCTTGATACCAAGAGGAAGCAAACGTTCAATCCAATCAGCGTTATCAACGATGAGGTAAAATGGATCCAGTTTCATGAAAATACCGCTTTTCCAATGATTGGTGTTGAAGGGACTGCTACATTGCGTGCTTCGATCATGCCAGCTTTATATCCCATACGTCCTGCTTGAACAGCTTTAGAAAATGCTTCAGCCATTAAGACAGGATCAGCTGCTTTAGCAACTGCGGTATTAAGAAGGACCGCATCATAACCTAGTTCCATCGCAATGGCGGCATGTGATGGGCGTCCAATGCCGGCATCAATAACAAGAGTAGCATCAGGAAGGTAAGCACGGATAGAACGCAATCCATCAGTATTATGAGGTCCTTTGGCAGAACCAATAGGAGCACACCAAGGCATAATAACACGGCAACCAATGTCGAAAAGTTTTTCAGCAACAATGAGATCATCCGTTGTATAGGCAAAAATTTTGAAACCTTCATTGTTTAAAATTTGAGCAGCTTCGATTAAGGAAAAAATATTTGGCTGTAAGGTGTCTGAATTACCGATAATTTCGAGTTTAATCCAAGCTGTTTTAAAAAGATCTCTTGCTAATTGCGCTGTGGTTACGGCTTCTTTAACAGTATAACAACCAGCAGTATTAGGAAGCACTGTTACCCCAAGTTCTTGAAGAAATTTCCAAAATTGTCCACCTTGTTTTCCACCTGCAGTTTCACGGCGCAAGGAAACAGTTACAATTTCCGTATTCGATTTATGAATAGCATCACGAAGGATTGCTGGTGAAGGATATTGCGCTGTACCTAATAGAAGACGGGAAGAGAATTGTCGTCCATAAAGATTCAGCATAATTTTAGCCTCCTTGCATTGGGCTTAAAATTTCAATTTTATCTCCTTCATGCAAGACAAATTGGCTTCGTGCATCTATGGGAACAACTTCAGCGTTAACAGCAGTTGCAAGCCAATTTCCTTCATACCCCAATTCTTCAAGCAAGAGACCAAGAGTCATAACTTCTGTTTGGACTGTTTCACCATTAACAAATATTTGCATGTTTTATTCCAATGCCAATTCCATTGCTCGTTTTGCCATTTCTGGAGACAACAGAAAACCATGTCTATAAAATCCATTAATAGAAATAAAGTTACCATTTTTATGCACAGAAGGGAAGTTATTAGGATAACATGGACGAACACCAACGCCAGATTCAATAATTTCTGCTTCAGCAAAAGCAGGATGTAAAGTATAAGCCGCGTTGAGCAGTTCCATCATTGATCTTACAGAGATTGCACCATCAAAGTCACTTTCAATCATCGTTGCACCAATCATAAAAATATTATCTTGTCGAGGTACAATGTAGAGAGGAAACCGTGGGTGAAGAAGACGAATTGGACGCGAAATTTTAATATCGGTGCAGCGCACGAGAAGCATTTCGCCGCGTACGCCCCGTATATTTTTATCTTTTCCTAAACGTGCTATTCCTGTCGCATCAATAACAATATCAAATTTTTTTTCAGCTATTTCTACATCAACAAAACAGGCTCCATTGTTGAGAAGCTTTTCTTTTAAAGCCATAAGTGCTTTGCGAGGATCAATATGGGCTTCATTTTCATAAAAGAGTGCACAGTTAAAACGTTCCGCAAGATCTGGTTCAAGATGAGCTATTTCTGTATTATCTACGGTTTTGTGATTATGCGTACGCACAGAAAATCGTTCAAGCTCTCCTCTATCTCGTGTAGGTGCAACCACTAAAGTGCCTTTTTGTATGACAAGGTTTGGGAGCGTTTTACGCCACCATTGTATAGCTTGTACACCAAGATCTTCAACAATTTGTTCTGCACTTTCCCTTTCACAGTAAGGTGCAAGCATTCCTCCTGCATACCAACTAGCACTTCCTATAGGTGAATGTGGGGGGGCCGATACAGTAACAGAAGCACCTTTTTGCTGTAACATAAAGGCAACTGTTAAGCCGCCTACACCTGCACCTTTGATAAGAATGTTCTTCAACTATTTACTTTCTTTTTTTGAGGAGGAACAATTTCCATATAAAGGTCACCATTTTTCTGATATTTTTCGGCCATGGCGATCATACCTTCCCCTTTTGTTTTTCTTATTGCGGCTGCCTCACGAATATCATGGGAAATACGCATAGAACAGAATTTTGGTCCACACATGGAACAAAAATGCACCAATTTATGGGCTTCTTTAGGCATTGTCTCATCATGAAAGGCACAGGCTGTTTCTGGATCAAGAGAAAGGTTAAATTGATCGTGCCATCTAAAATCAAATCGTGCACGCGAAAGAGCATTATCGCGCAATTGTGCTCTAGGCAAACCTTTGGCAAGGTCAGCGGCATGAGCAGCAATTTTATAAGTAATCACACCAGTTTTTACGTCATTCCTATCGGGCAGTCCTAGATGTTCTTTAGGTGTTACATAACACAACATAGCAGTTCCAAACCATCCAATCATAGCGGCACCAATTGCTGATGTAATATGGTCATAACCAGGAGCAATGTCCGTTGTAAGAGGTCCCAAAGTATAAAAAGGCGCCTCATGACAAAGATCTAATTGTTGCTCCATATTTTCTTTAATTTTGTGCATTGGGACATGCCCAGGACCTTCAATCATAACCTGTACATCTTTTTTCCAAGCAATTTTTGTCAATTCTCCCAAAGTTTTAAGCTCTGCAAATTGGGCTTCATCATTGGCATCGGCAATAGAGCCAGGGCGTAATCCATCTCCTAATGAAAGAGAGATATCATATGTTTTTGCAATATCACAAATTTCATCAAAATGTTCATAGAGAAAGCTTTCTTTGTGATGATGGAGACACCATTTTGCCATAATAGAACCGCCTCGTGAAACAATACCTGTTACACGATCAATGGTCATAGGAATAAATGGTAATCTTAATCCTGCATGAATGGTAAAATAATCAACACCTTGCTCTGCTTGCTCAATAAGGGTATCACGGAAAATATCCCATGTTAAGTTTTCGGCAATACCCTGTACTTTTTCGAGTGCTTGATAAAGAGGAACTGTTCCGATGGGCACAGGAGAATTTCGAATAATCCACTCACGGATATTATGAATATTTCGACCTGTTGAGAGATCCATAACTGTATCTGCTCCCCAGCGAATGGCCCAAACCATTTTATCAACTTCTTCTTCCATAGATGACGTTACTGCTGAATTGCCAATATTGGCATTAATTTTAACACGAAAATTACGCCCAATAATCATGGGTTCGCATTCTGGATGATTAATGTTTTGTGGAATAATGGCGCGTCCACAAGCAATTTCATTGCGAACAAATTCCGCAGTATAAATTTCTGGTATTGATCCAGCAAATGTTTCATTTGATGGTACATTCTGCCGTTCTTTTACTACTAATCCTTCATTTTCTCGTATAGCCACATATTCCATTTCTTCGGTAATAATGCCTGCGCGTGCATAAGCCATTTGTGTAATTGCTTTGCCATTTTTTGCTCGTAAAATAGAACGCTTTTGTTTAAAGGCTGGTGTAAGGTTTTTATCAGAAGTCAATCCATTATCTTCAGGTTTAACTAATCGTGCAGGATAAGTTTCAGTATCATTCCGCTTAGAGAGCCAAGGCAAGCTAATTGCTGGCAAGCCCTTTGTAATATCAATGATCATATCTTTATCTGTGTAGGGGCCAGAAGTATCGTAGACGTTTAAAGGTTTTTCACCACTGCCATCAGCCAGTGAAATTTCACGCAATGGTACGCGCACATCAGAAAAGAGAAGGCTCTGTTGATAAATTTTGCGTGAAGCGGGAAAGGGGCTACAACTGATTGATGGAGTATTTTTCTGCACAAACTTTTTCCTTATAGACACGGAGTTCAAAAATAGGTTGCGATGTTAATGGAGTTACGATGTTAATGGAGATGTATTCAAATTATCAATCACGAGCATTCAGATGAATAGGGATAGTATTGCTTTGTAGCAAAGAAAACCCAATACAGCTCAAGAAAAGTTATTTTGAAAAACTGATACAATATCTATTCTAATATTTGCATGCCTCCTCCCACTTGAAGTATTTTTGTTAATACGAATATGGTTGGCTTAAATATCTATATTGTCAATCATAAAAATATATTTTAAACGATTTTGGTGTGTTTTTAAGAGTGAAAATAGATATTATGAAGTGATAAACTATGATATTGAAGCTTTTATAAACCAGAATAAAGTTAAAAACGGATTATCAGGGAAAAGTAGATAGTTTATGGCTTTGATTGAGATTTTTTTCATATTAAAATAATAACTCAGAATACCATAAGATCCTCTCATCATATATCTTTTCGTATAAAAACACTTCCTTGCACGTCATAAGTGGGAGCGTATGGGGCAAAGCACTTGAAGAAAGGAAGCCAAATGTCATTTAATGAACATTCTAAGATGTGAGGCTGTCAAAACGTGGGAGCCAACAAAATGTATGATGGATTCCACTTGTATCTTCAAAAGCTTAAAGCTGATGATCTATAATGGCTTGCTATTGTATCATTGACGTGCGCTGTCGTAAAATGAAAGGAGTATATTTTGAGCAATATTTCTTAAAAAGTGCGTAATATGCAATATCATTATATTTTGTTTGGGGTACTTTATTCTTTATGAGGGGGATGTTCCCATTAAGAATGCGATAAACAAAAGCGTGAAACAATACCTAATCTTTATTATTAAAAATAATATTGTTTTGAATGTTTTGAAAATCGTAAGCTGAATTAAAAAATGATGATGAAAATGAACAAAGGCTTTTTATCTTGAAATTTCATCAACAATTTTAAATAGTTGGAAGAGAGAGGAAAGCAAAAGGATGTATCTCAGCACAAAAGTATACGTAAATTCATTTAAGAGCCATATGATATCGTGCAACAATATTTACAGATAAAAAATAACTAATTATGTGTTATATGCAAGAAAAACTTACTACTTATAATGTAATTATCTTATTATTATTATAAAACAAGATAAAAATTGAATAAATTTGCGGAAAAACAATTTTTGAATAAGTAGGGAATTATGAGGAAGAGTAACCAAATTCCCACTAATATTACTGTTATTAACAGTGTTATAAATGGTAGCCATATAAAAGCTGCAGCTATACAGCCAGAGATGATTGGTACACTCCATAGATAGGCAAATGCGCCAACAAGGTCTTCATCGATAAATGCATCAGAGAATTCTTTATTTGGAGTACCATAGCATTTTATAATCGCTTTGCATTGTCCCACTCACATCATAAAACTCGTTATGCACATTATGAAGGATATAAAAACAGCTTGTTTTTTAGGTCTTGTTCAAAAAAACATATTTAAGTAGTGCGACTGCGCTAAATAACGAAGAAAATGCTGGAAGGAATAGAAAAGAACACCTAAAATATTCTTTTTTCCATTCTACTGTAACGATTTTAAGCATCCCGCCCCAATGAAAAGATTGTAAACAAAAATCCTAATATACTACATACGATAAGATCTCCAAAACTCATATTTTCATCTTTCTTTTTGTGTGTTTATTTTGTGGATTCATCAATATATTCATATCAATACGTATTATATCTTTTGTAGAGTAGATCACATTTCATTCATGTATGGTAAGATTATGTATAGCGTTATACATCTATAACGTCTGAAATTACTGGTTTTTTTATTACCTAAAGAAAATATTTCTTACATTAGAAAATATAGCAATAGCTTCAAAAACAGTAAAGAATAATCCCATCTAGAGCTGGTAAAGGCGTGTAAAGGGTGTAGCTAATAAATGATGTGTATTTTAAAAGGAAGATAGAAGTTAAAGGTGCAGAGAACACTGAAAATAAAGTCGGTAATGAGTGGAGGGGATATTCTATTTGGAAAAAACAAGCCATGGATAGTCCAATTGTCTGGCTACTTATGCAAGATTTTGTAAGGTGTTTTCTTTGATAGTTAAGGGTATAGCAAGTGTTAAATCGATGGAGCGTATTTTTTGTTTGGATTGATGAAGCAGATGAGTTAGAAAAACAGTTTAGAGAATGCTTTTTGATATTGCCATGAATTAAAAAGAACACCAATAATTGCAAGATGTTGTTTAGAATGATTTATTGTTCTTGCAAAAAAGATATACATATAATAATATATAGAGGCAGATGTGCTAAGTGTGGGAGGGGAAAAGTTGGTTATGGGGCGTTTAAAAAACAAGGATATTGTTCATAAAAATTGGGGGAGGGGCTGGGTTATGCTTTTTAATTTTTTCCGGATCGGATACAACCTTCAAATTTTGTGAAGGTGTGAGGTGTTTCTTTAGTATTTCAAAGTATTTCATTTTCAGTTCAATGAAAGTGTGGAGCAAATGTCCATATTGAATATATTCTCTGTGATACATTTAGATTGAACAAAAGCTTATTCAAAAAAAACATTGGTGCTAATCTTGTGACACAATTTCAGAAATCAATTGAATAAAATAGAACAAAGTATCTGCATGTGAATAAAAACATAATGAAGCATGCAAAAAATTTGAAGCTAATTTTTAAAGTTTTAATACAAATGATAGCCAAAAGATAGAATTTCTTTGTTTAAAATATATGGTATAAAATATCGACGAGATAGATTTAAACTATTGAAAAAAATAAAAAAAGATAATGTTTAAGTCAGAAACTTTCTATGTGGATGATAAGTTATTACATTCAGTAATGGTTATATGAAATCCATAATAAGAAAAATTTTGGAAGTATTTATAAATTTTGCAACAAGATGCAAGATTGAAAAAATAATTATATAACAACAGCAAAGCAACAAAACAAGATATTAAGTAACCTCAGATGAGGTGGTTACATTATACATTAGAAGAGAAAGCATTAATACTAATGTTATGAAAAGCGTCTGGTGAATTTAGGTTATAAAATTGGAAGGAGTGAAGAGAGATAAAATGCGTAAATAAGGATGGTGCAGTGGTTATGATGTACCAATCAACAGCGGCAGCACATTTTAGTGCACAGAACGAGAAGTTGTTAGAAAAACTATGAAAATAATGGGGGATTTAAAATGTCTAATATCTATGATTGGTCTCTAAAGGCTGATGAAAATGCTTATTCAGATAGTATCATTAATTGGGCAGAAGGACAGCCGCCTAGTTCTGTTAATGATAGTGCAAGGGCGATGATGCAGCGCGTGCGCGAATATCTTGCAGATAATGGTGGATCTATTAATTCAAGCTTTATAGTAAATTTGGAAGATAAAACAACATTAATTACCTTAAAGACAGTTTCGCCTATAAAGAAATACAACAATGATATCGTCATACGTTTTAAAGCTTGTGGTGTAAATATTGGCGTGACAACAATAACTGTTAATAATATAGGAGAAAAGCTTATCTATAAAGCCACTGATACGGGGGTTATACCATTAGAAGGTGGAGAATTTCAAACAGATGGCATTTATGAAATGGTATACAATAATGGTGTTTTAATAAAAGAGCATGAGGGTTGGTATTTATTAAACCCTACACCACCAAAGATAGAAAGTTTCCCCTCTGGATTTATTGCAACATTTGCTATGCAAAATGTGCCAAATGGTTGGCTTTTATGTGATGGTAAGGCCTATAAGCGTGAAGATTATCCGCAGTTATTCGAGGCAATAGGTGATAAATGGGGAAAAGACAGCAATAAAACTTTTAAAGTTCCCGATTTTAGAGGCATGTTTTTACGCGGCTTTGATAATGGTCGGGGTTTAGATGGTGGTAGAAAGTTTGCAGATGAACAACAAGATAGCATAAAATCACATACGCATATTGGGAGTATTGAAAACGCAGGCGAGCATGCGCATAATTTTGAGTATCAAGGGGTAGGATGGCCCGTTGGTGATATTGGGAGACTCCCGAATCATTATACTTATAATGCAACCCTGAAAGGGAGAACAGCTTCTGCTGGTACACATACACACAAGGTAACTCTTTCCCATACGGGTGAGGCAGAAACGCGCCCTGTTAATACAACCGTTGTCTATGCTATAAAATCATGAGTATGTTTAAGTAATAATAATCTATACACCTTGATAATTTTGTTAACGCGGAGCAATTCCGCGTTATTTTCTATGCATATGAAAAGGAAATCTATATTGTTAATAGAATACTTGAGAGCGTCAAAAAACAATTTTAAAATGATTGAAAGAAAGAGTTAAGGATATAATTTATTTTATAATTATATGATAACATAGGGAAAATGTGTAAAAATCATTTAAACTGTGCCGTGAAGAGATCTGGAGATATATTTTTTCACAAGGTGTTTTGATAGGGGAAGGTAATAAAATTATTCAACCTGAGGCATAAAAAAGTACAATATTTTTAGCGTTTTTTTGTGCAAAAATAGCATATCCCTGTATGAGTTAATTCATCTTATAAAGAGATTTCTCACCTTGTTGTCGATTTCATTTCTTTGCATTGCCATGGTAGGAGGCTTTATCTGTAAATGATAGTTCCCCTTTGAGTGGAATCATCATTATGCTTATGAAGCAGAAGACAAACGCTATTTCTATACTCTCTCCTCATCCCTATATTCCGCATTGTTTTTGCATTAGGGGGCTTACAAAAAGCGTTATTGAGTTTATTTTAAAGTTTTTATTCAATAGGTTAATTCTTTGTGATATGCCAATAAACAATTTTTTAATAGAGAGAGAAAAGTAAAAATATCATTGTAAATCAATATTTATTTATACAAATAAGCTAAAGTATATGTATTATAAAGAAAACATTACCATTAAAGTTACAAATAAATCTTTTATGCAGGGGAGAAAGGTACTTGATTTCTATATGGTCCTTAGAAGATATAATAATACACCCGTTATTATAACAAAGGCATTTATACGCATTTCTTGAATCATTTTTATAAAGATAAAAGTGATAGAAAGAGTGGGAAAACGCATGTTTATGTTGTATAAATTTGTATGATATAACAGTTTGATAGCAAATAAAATTTCACATGTTTTTAGTTACGTAAAATCTTAAAAGATTTTAAACTGGTATTTTTTTCCAAAAATATCTTTAGGGTAATTGGTCTTCTTTTTTAATGACAGATGACAAAAAGGAGTTCATATGAAAATAAAAAAGATTCTTGAATATTTGCGTGTTTATTTTGCTATGGACTTTAGTTTTTAGATTGAAGCCGATAGCCTAGAGATCTAATTTCATAGGAGGATGTCGTTTGAGGGAGTATAAAAGGGATATCTTCTTTAGGTAATTCAGAAACGTTTAAAGAACAATGATAAACATTGCGGAGATTTTGTGTTGTCAACACATTAGTTGCATTTCCTTCGCAATAAATCTCACCTTCCTTGAGCAAGATCATGTTATCTGCATAATGTGCCGCGAGATTGAGGTCATGAAGAACAGCAAGAACGCCGCCACCAGAATGAGCAAATTGTTTAGCAATATCCATAACGATGATTTGATGTTGAATATCGAGGCTAGCAATAGGTTCATCTAATATCATCCAGCGAGGAATCCCATTATGAACAGGTTTCCAGACTTGGCAAAGTACACGGGCAAGTTGTACTCTAGCTTGTTCTCCACCTGATAATTGGTGATAATACAGGTTGCCATAATCAGAAAGGTCAACGCACTCTAAAGCTTTCTGGATAAGATTTTGCAATTCGGCTTTGGCAATGCTAAATTGGTTTACAGAAAGGCCAAGCCCTACAACTTCATGGACTAAGAATGGAAATACGAGCGTTGTTGATTGTGGTAGTACAGCGCGCATTTTTGCCATTACATGAGTTTTTGTTTGGCATACATTATAACCATTTAAGGTTATTTTTCCACTGTAAGGAATTTCACCACTCAGAGCTTTGATAAAAGTACTTTTTCCTGATCCATTAGGACCAATAATAATGGTAAAAGCACCACTTTTAGCTTGAAGATTAATGTGTTTAAGAATCTGCTTCTTTCCGCGCTGAACACAAATATTTGTCGCTTCAATCATGAAAAGTCTGTTCCTCGTTTGCATATAAGGATCCATAGAAAGAAAGGTGCACCAAAAAGTGCTGTTACAATCCCAATCGGCAATTCTGCGGGGGCAACAATTAAGCGTGCAAACATATCAGCAAAAATAAGTAATGCTGCTCCCAAGAGAGCAGAGCAAGGAATGAGATAGCGATGATCAGGACCTATGAGCTGACGTAAAATATGAGGAACAATAATACCAATAAAACCAATACCACCACTGACAGCAACAGCACTACCGCACATAAGAGCAACAAGGGGAATAGCAATATTTTTGACGCGTTGAATATGGAAACCAATATGGCCAGCAACAGCTTCTCCAAGAGCAAGGGCATTAAGTGCTCGTGATAAAAAGGGAGAGAAAAGAAGACCAATAACGATAAAAGGGAGAACAAGCCATACTTTCAACCATGTAGCGCCCGCAAGAGAGCCCAGACTCCAAAAAGTGATATCACGCAGTTGTTGGTCATTTGCGACAAAAATCAATGTTCCGACAACAGCACTGCTTAATGCACCAAGAGCAATACCTGCAAGCAGCATGGTTGCAATAGAGGTAAAGCTGTTATGCGTTGCTATTATGTAGAGAATAATCGTTGATAAAAGTCCACCAAAAAAAGCACCTATGATAACTTTATAAGGCTCTAGAAAAGGTGCAAAAGAAACAGGAAAAGCAATGCCGACAACAATTGCTAAGACTGCTCCAAGTCCAGCACCTGCTGATACACCTACAATTCCGGGATCTGCAAGAGGATTACGAAAAAGCCCTTGCATAAGAACACCGGAGACAGCTAAAGCTGCTCCAATCAATAATCCCAAGATAACACGGGGAAGCCTTATGTCGATGAGCACGAGGTAATCACGCGTTTTACTACTTACCGAAAAATCTTGTGTAAGCATCACATGGAGGAGATCAACGAAAGAAACCTTTGCTGCACCATTCAAGAGCCCACCAAAAATACTGAAAATAAGGAATATTATTAAGCTTAATAATAAAATCTTCCCCTGCTTTGAACGGTTTATTTTTTTACCTTCTTTTTCTTTAGGTAAATGCATCCTGGATGTACCGTCTACCATTTTTATCAGCTCTTACCGTTTTGATGTGCACCATAAAGTATCTCAATAAGCTCTCTTGATGCGTCTGCAGTACGTGGACCAAATCCCAAAAAATACATAGCATCCATCTGTTTTATGGCATGATTTTTCGCTGCAGTTGTTGCTTGAACTGCCGGTATGGCTAAAATCTTATCAATGCTGGTTGATCTTGCACCATGTTTTACAAGCAAAATAACATCAGGATCTGATTTCAATAATGCTTCGCCGTTGAGAAGTTTATATCCTTTATAATCGGTGATAGCATTGATAGCGCCTGAAAGTTTGATCATACTATCAGCTGCAGTACCTGTTCCAGATGCCATGACGCGTCCATTTTGCACAGAGAAAACAAAAAGAACACGCTTTGGTGTTGTTACTTTCGCCAAAAGCGCATCGTTGTCTAAAAAATTACGCTTCAATTTCTCAATTAACGCCGCGGCTTGCACTTCCCGATGAATGGCTTGACCAACGAGGCGAATCTTTTCTATCACATTTTCACGGGAGTAGTCTTCTGGTATGATCACCAGAGGTATTGATGTTTTTTTGAGAATATCAATTGTTGAAGCGGGACCACTTCCTTCAACAAGCAATATACCCTCTGGAGCAAGTGATAAAACCCCCTCAGGCGAAAGAGCACGCATATATCCAAGCACAGGAAGCTTGAGCGCTTCTTGTGGGTAGACGCTTGTACTATCACGAGCGACAAGTTGATCTTGGGCTCCCAATGCATAGACAATTTCTGTAAGTGCTCCGCCGATAGAAACAATTCGAGCATTTTCAGGAAAACGCGTTGCAGGTTCAGCAATTACTTGTTTAGAAAAACAAGTAAGAGAGAGCAGTAAACACGTAAGAAAAAGGTTTGATAACCTATGTAAAAGAGATATGAACATGTCTAACCTTATCTTATCTTAGTTACTGCTGTTTTCTTGGCATGATGGCAAACTATTCAATAAAGAACGCCAATCTTCACGTTCTTTTTGACCCTCCTTGCGTACGCCAAAAAATTGAATAACCATCTCATCATCTTTATCGAAAACTTCAAGTGAACTGACATAACCATCACGGGTAGGTTTGCGAACATGCCATACTCTAGCAATCCCGGACGTGAGTAAATGAAGGTCAAATCTTGGATCAAGAACATTAAGCCAAGGTCCCATTTGCTTAATATTTTTTACAGTCCCACTAAAAATTTGAATACACCCTTTATTCCCAACAAAACACATGATTGGCAGTTCTTGTTGTGCGACTTGGTTAAGCATTATTTCAACAGCATTTACCTGTAATTCATCGGCAAATTCATTACCAACATATTTTACAGCATGATGTCGATTAATTTTAAATTCGGAAATAATTTTGTGAAGTTGGTGTACATCTGTCATTTTCCGCCAACGATCCCGAAAACTCTCAATATCCAATTCTGTTATGTCACATTGGGCTGGGAGAGAAACGGGAAGAATGTTAAGAACAGGAGACTGATCTTCAAGAAGGAGCTTTTCAACAAGTTTATTCCACTCTTCCATATTTGTCATATCTTTAGAATAGACCTTTAAAATAGCAACGCCATGTTGATCAAAGAATTGCAGACTTTTTGTAGGTTTTCCAAGAATAACGACATCATATTCAAAACCGAACTTCCATTGTTTTGTAAAAATACGCAAATCAATTTCACCAAGTGTGATAGGAATATGTTCGTTTTGAACAATTTTTTCAAAGCGTCCCGTTATTTCGTGAACAGCATATTCATTGCGAGTTAAGACCATGACGGTTCCAAGTCGAGGTGCCTTTTCCAAGAGAGTAGCAACATCAGTTTGTAGCCTTTTTGCTTTTCCAATGGTACAATAAGCCGCAATAAGCTCCGCTTCAGATATACCAATCGAAACCGCAAAATCGCGGTTTCGCATTTCTTTTTTTTCTTCACGCAAACGAAGAATCATTTCAGCTGTATGTGCCATGAATTTACCTTATGTTACTTAAACTCAAAAACTAACTTTCAAATTTTACAATTCCAAGGCAATAAATTAAATTCTTTTAAGAGTTCAATCTATCACAAAATAACACTCTATCGCCAACAGCTGAGCAATCAAAAAACGATAAAACAGAAAGAATTAAAACTTTTCTACCAAATCTTTGTAATTTTAAAGATGTTGAAAATAGAAACACAATAATTAATCCTTTTATCAATACGATTTTATTGACCGAATAATTAACAGAAGTGACTAAAACTTTTGTACAAACGACACCTTAAAGTTACGACCAGGCTGGCTATAATAATCTTTTGGTGTTGAACTTTTACCTGAAGGAAGTTCAGATACATTCCAATATTTTGTATTGAAAAGATTATAAACACCGGCTCTTAGAATAGGTCCCGTTTCACCGAATGGCTTCCACCACCCTGTCATATCAACGACATGATATCCTGGAATTTTTTGGTAATCAGATTCTCCGGCTACTTTGTCACGTTTAGCTGCCAAAGTAAGGATAATATCGCTTCCCCAAACCTCTTTTGCATATCCTAATCCGATAACTGCTTTCAAAGGAGGAATTGAGTTAAGATACTCCTTTTTATCAAGATCTTTTCCTTGTGAATAAGCAAGAGCAACATTGCTATGAAAACCATTTTTAAGAACTAAATGGGCTTTTGTCTCAACACCAAAAATTTGCACGTGAAAACGATTCATGTAATGCCGACGCGCAAATCTAAATTCCTCTGATGGCCCTCTATCCTCAGTATCTATGAAATTCTTATATTGATTGAAAAAGGCATTGAAGGAACCACCGAAATTTACATTTCCATACCGTAGACCAACATCATACCCATTGCTTGTTTCTGGTTGAAGATCAGGATTCCCTTTCACGTAATAAGCAGAAGGTTTGATATAAGAGACGTAAAGTTCTGAAATACGTGGTGTACGAAAAGCCTGTGCCCACTGAGCATAGAGCGTTACTTGATTACGAACATCCCACTCCACGCGTAATTTAGGAGAAAAGCGTGAACCACTTCTTTCTGGAGGGAATTTATCAGAAATCAGTGCTTTCTCATAAGAAGGTGTTTTCTGAGGAACATATTTGTACCAATCATACCGGATTCCCGGTGTTACACGAAAACGATCATCAACCAACCCAATTTCATCTTCAAAAACAAAACCTAAATTGTAACCATTTGTGTCTGGTGAATCTGATCGATTAGCAGGAACAAAAAGACATCCCCGAGCGTATTCTTTTATATGACAATTGTCTTTACCTAACAAATAGTGATGAAATTTAGATGACGAAACATTCATTACAAACTTTAACGTATGGTTTATAGTGCCAAAATCCACTTTTTTAAGGGCATCAGCATTGAAACCATAATTGATATTACGCAAGAAATTATCTCTCAAATAATCCCCTTTGGGAGCTGAAACACGAACGCCTGTCATAACGTAACGACTTGATTGCCTTTGCCAATAAAGCTGCCCATTAAACGCATCAAGAACTGCATCACCATTACCATTATAATTATAAGAAAGAGAAAAGCGCTCACGAAGTTTATTATCCTGCTCATAAACGGAACCTGGAGCGTATCTTTTAGACGAATTTAATTCATGTGTGTTACTATTATGACCAAAACGCTCTGCGGTAAAACCAAGGCGGTGATTATCACTCAAATATTGATGAATTTTAAAAAGCAAGTTATTTTTATCAAAGTGAGAAGGGTTTTTGCGCGTGCGTTCCTCATACCCTTCTACTGTTCCCATATTTTTGCGCTCATGACCTTCTACATAAGATCCTTGAAAAAGTAAAAATGTCCGGTAATTACGCACAGCAAAAGCTTGATCGATGCGCCAGCTGTTATCAACAGAATTATAACCACCTTTTATAAGGCTTCCCCAATTCTTTTCTTCCACGATCAGGTCTTCAGGATCAAGGGTACGCAACGCAATGATTCCCCCTAAGGCGCCAGAACCATAAAGACTAGAATCTGATCCTTGAATAGTATCAAACGTAGAAAGAGCATTGAAATCAAAAGTTGTGTTTCCACCTCCACCACGGAATATATCATTAAACCATGGAAGAGAAATACCATCCATTGTCGTAAGAACACGGTTTGCATCTAAACCCCGAATAACGAAACTGTTATTTTCTGAGTTATAGGATACGGAAGGATTAAGACGACTCACATCATAAACATCAGTTATTTGTCTTTCATCAATATTCTTGTTGGTCTTACGATCAGTCAGAATGGTTATTGAATTTGAAGCATCTTCTATTTTTTTTCCTTTAATAAGGATTGGTTTAAGTTCAGTGACAGCACTTCCATCTTTATTTTGTGCAAAAACAAATGAAGGTATACAGACCGATAATGCACTTAAAATTACACAGCTTTTATAGATATTTTTTCGTCTTATTTGCATAACACATCATAACCCTTTTAAACATCCCCTCTCTGTTTTGAAATTTTTTTAATACAAAAAGGCTGGACTCACTGATTAAAACTTGCCAGCCAAGCAGGAATGATTTTGACAACGGCACAAAATCATTAGAAGACCATATTAAACATGACAAAATCAGTCAAGAAAAAAGTTGCAATTTCAAAATAGCCTGTTTTAATGAGATTGAACACCAATATTAAGCTTAAAATAGTGCAGAAGAAACGATGAATTTTGCAAATACGAAACAATTATTAACTCTTTGGATTGGTGCATTTATTGGGGCTTTCTTTTTGCATGTATTATTGGCAGCACAGTTTTATTTTCAAAGTACTGGTATAAGTAATGGTTTGCTCTCGTCGGAGATTATGCTGACTTTTATGCAAGAAACTGTATATCCGGATGTTGATACAGGCTTGCCAGATATTCATAGAGAGTTGGATATTAATACAGAGCAAGAAGTATTACAGTCTGATCTCCTAGAGCAGGAGTCAGAAGGATTGGAATCCGTGGATGAAGTTCAATCGGAAGAACCTCAGCATATAGTAGAACAAGATGACTTAAAGCCTTTGGAAGAACCCCTACCTCAAAAAGTGGAGCATAAAGCGTTTATCAAAAAAACAATACCGATGCCAAAGGCTGTAGTAAAGCGCTCCAATGCAAAGGCGGTACGTTCTTCTTCCATCAACAAGGGCGGCGGGACAGCAGGGCTTGAAGATATGTTGTTAATGGAGTGGTTAGCAAAGGTACAGTCACAATTAGAAAGGCAAAAAAATTATATTGTGGGACAGCGCACCAATCGTACAAAAGGAACGGTGAAGTTAGAATTTATGGTGCATGAGCAGGGGAGTATTTTTTCTAGTCGTGTAGTAGTCTCTGCTGGTGACCCGGAACTTGATCGATTAGCGATGGCAGCCCTTCGACGCGTTGGTTCTTTTCCACCACCACCACCATCAAAAGTGAATAAAACAATTAGAGTATCCCTAATATTTAGCTGATTTTTTATGCGGGGCGCTTTCTTATAATATATTGATTTATAATGATTGTTTATAATTTTAATGAAAGTTCAAATATAATTTATTCGAATTTTTTTGATGTTGAATCAATCAAAACCATCCGCTTACTTATGATACAAGTTGAGGAGGAGCATGGATAAAAAACTTCTAAAAAGCAGTGAATATACTTCTTATGAGTGCTCTAAATGAAAGGGCTTTTGCAACATTGGGAGTTAAGGGATGATAGAGCTATAGGTTTTATTAATTAAAGGTTAATCGTGTCTAATCGATTTTTATACCATTCGTGAGAGGATTTTCGTAAGTACTTTTCAGATACACCGTTGTGAAATGGACTTAGAAACATTAAAATAAAAGAGGAATTATAAATAAGAAAAACATACTATTTTGGGATGCTCTGTTTTGTGTGAAGGATGTGAGCTTATATGTAAAAATGAGAAAAAAAAGCAAAGTTTCATCTTCATCATTAAAAGATATTGACATATTTCAAAGTCGTAGAACCGAATGAAAGGGAAGGGGCAGAAGAGAATTGTTTGTCTTTAAGGCTTTCTAACTCAATGAGTCTGTCTTTCTGTTATCAGAGATAATCCAAACGATATATATAATAACGTGCTCTTATTTGGTATAGAAATGTTATAAGCAGGAAAAATAGTCTTAAAAGATGCTGTTTCACAAGATTTGAATATTGACTAATAAGCAACAGTAAAAGGATGAGCTATTTGTTTCACTCTTCTCTTATATTTGTAATCTCTATGATATTGTCGTCTATGTTGAGAAGAAATGAATTATTTGTACTACCTGTTGATTTATAATGATAATTCATCATTTCGAATTTATTAATACTGAATCAATTAAAATTACTTTCTTATACGTCCTAAGAAAGTGGGTATGGTACTATTTAAAAAGGAATAAAAACACTTCTTATCAACGCTTTCAAATGCTATTTGGGAAGTTAAGGCATATTATTTCCGTCGACCAGAAAGCAAGTCGGTTTTTATATCTATTTTCCCAGTGAGTCTTGCTTTGTAGACACCATAATTTTCCATGACACGCATCACGTAATTACGTGTTTCTGTATAAGGAATACGTTCAATCCAATCAATGACGTTATCGAGAGATTGACCTCGAGGATCGCCATAACGTTTTATCCATTCATTGACTCGACGGGGACCCGCATTATAGCCAATAAGAGTTAGTATATAGGATCCATTAAAACGTTCTAATTGTTCATTGAGAAAATGAGCACCTAATGTTGCATTATAATGAGCATCACTGCTAAATTTTTTAGGAGACCATGCGATTGAGTGTTTTTTTGCCAGTTCTTTTGCTGTTGTAGGAAGTAATTGGAGTATACCTTGTGCGCCTGCTTTTGATATAGCTGTTGGATTAAATTCGCTTTCTTGGCGTGCAATGGCATAAATAAGCGATTTTTCTTCTACAGAAATATGAGCAGAAGCTGGTATAGCTCCCAGAGGATGAGAAAGTGCACCGACATTTTTTCCCTGAAAAGCGGCCATTTTTCCGATTTTGAGGCTGGTATAATAGTCACCATTTTTTTCTGCCATAACAGCCAGAAGAGCTAATTCACCGGGGCTTTCTATTTTTTTTCCGAGTTCTCTATAAAAAACTTTAGCAAAATCAGCATAGCCGGCTGCTTCAAGACGTTGAATTGCTTTGATGGCTTTGCGTGCACTAAAATGTTGTCGTTCAGCAGTTGTTGGTTTGGGAAAAGAAATTTTAAGCTTTTTTTGGTTAAGGCGTGCAGCGGCTAATTGACCATAATACGTTGCACCAAAATAAGCTGCGCGATGAAAGTACTGCTGGGCATTTTTATGTTCTCCTAGCGTTTCTGCTGTTCGTCCCATCCAGTAATATCCACGTGATGCAGCAAAAGGTAAAGAAGAGAGTTGAGGAATACGTGAAAAATGGTCCATTGCTAATTTAGGATTATGAAGAAATCTTAGTGCATACCATCCTGCATGAAACTCAGCATCGACTGCTAATGCAGATGTTATACCAGTGTGCATTGCAACAAGTTGATAAGCAATTTTTGGTTTGTTTAAATCGAGCATTTCACGAGAAAGGGCGCGTTGTTCTTTCCACAATGAATGAGGGTTCATAAGGCGGAATGCATCTTTTGATGTTTTCATCATGAGTGCTGCTGCTGCATCATATTGCTCTGTTCGTCGAAGATGGCGTATTCGAGCAAACTGAAAAAGAGGATCTTTTTGCCATGATCTCTCTACAGCTTTTAATTTTTGTGTAGCTCTAGGATCATTTTTTTCAACGGCCACAAAAGCATTAAAAAGAGATTGAGCATGGGCTAATTTTGCAACGCGTGCTGCTGAATCAAAACGATGTGCATACAGCATAAACTGCATGCGTTTCAAATAATCAATAGGTTTTAATGCAGCGCTTGCATTTTTAAGAACAAATACTTCTTCTTTTGCACTGAGCTGTGTTTTATGCCACCATGGAGCAATAACGTGTTGAGCACGAGTGGTTTGTCCTGTTGCGATAAGTGCTTTAGCGAAGAGAGCCATCCCTTGTGCTGTTTGGGGCGGGTGATGAGAAAATTTTTGGATGATTGCGCGTGTGACGTTGGTTTCGTTAAGAAAAGCACGTTCAGCATTGCGTTGCATCGTTTCTATACCTGGCCATCCTTTCAGCATGTTGATTGCATTAAATATTTCAGAACTGGGTATATTAGCTTGGTTTGACACCCCCAGCGCCCATGTCAAAATATGACGATCAAGGCTATGTTTTTCCATTGAATTACGAAGATTTATTGTTTTTGCAATATTGTTGTTTGCTAGTGCATCTAGCCCAGTTTTCAGTTGCTGAAGTGTAGCAGTATTGTGTGATGTCGTGTGTATCTGTTGAAGAGATTCTTGAGCTTCTTTTGCGGTAAAGGGAGTAGGGCGAACCGAAGGGATTGGTACTTTCCCTTGCAAAAGGGGTGTTTGCGCGTATGCACTTGAAAATAAAATTCTTATTGCCAGTATAAGTGTAGTAAAGGTTGATACGAAAAGAGAGGTGGAAAATACACGCATAGAGAAAAGACCTTGAGACCTTGCTTTTTGTAAAAACTTAAGGATTTATAGAACACAAGCATGAAAAACGCGTTAATATAGACGGCTTATTTTAAAGAAATGTTCAACATTTAAGGAGGGACATTTTCATCTTATGGGGGCTTTTTTTGAAATTCATCTTGCTTCAATGATAGAGCAAGATTATGCTCTATTTAAAATTTATAAAAGGCGATTATAAAAAAATAAAAGCAAACATTATAGGGAGTTTATCATGCTCAAGGGAGCTATAACTGCGCTTATCACACCGTTTGATAACAAGGGTGCGATTGATGAGAAGGCGTTTTGTGATTTTGTTGAATGGCAGATCACACAAGGGATTAACGGTGTAAGCCCTGTTGGGACAACAGGTGAATCAGCAACGTTAAGTCATGAAGAACATAAGCGGATTATAGAATTGTGTGTTGAGCAGGTTGCAAAGCGTGTTCCTGTTGTTGCTGGAGCGGGATCAAATAGCACAAGCGAGGCTGTAGAGCTTGCACAATACGCGCAAAAAGCTGGTGCAGATGCAGTTTTGGTTGTCACTCCCTATTATAATAGACCAAATCAATCTGGTTTATACAAGCATTTTTCTTCCATTGCCAAAGCTGTTTCTATTCCGATTATAATTTATAATATTCCTGGTCGTTCTATTATCGATATGGCTGTAGAAACGATGAAAGACCTTTATCAAGATTTTAACAATATCATTGGTGTTAAGGATGCAACGAGCAGAATTGAGCGCGTTAGTGAACAAGGTGAAAAGTGTGGAAAAGATTTTGTGCAGCTTTCCGGTGATGATTGTACGGCGTTAGGTTTTAATGCACATGGAGGTATGGGGTGTATTTCAGTTTCTTCTAATGTTGCTCCAAAGCTTTGTGCAGAGCTTCAAGCCGCTTGTTTTCGTGGTGATTATAAAACAGCACGAGAATTAAATGATCGCTTGATGCCTCTTAATCGTGCTCTGTTTATTGAACCTAGTCCAGCAGGTATTAAATATGCTGCTGCAAAATTAGGATTTTGTGGTGATACTGTGCGTTCTCCTATTGTTCCATTAACAGAAAGAACAAAGAAGATTATTGATGCAGCCCTCAGTCATGCTGGTCTTTTAAAAGCATAAAATGATATTGACAAAGCCATGAATAAAAAAAAGAACGCGCCCGTACGGAAAATAATTGCTGACAATCGTAAAGCACGTTTTAATTTTGAAATCCTTAATAATCTCGAGGCTGGTCTTGTCCTTCAGGGAGCGGAAGTGAAGTCCTTACGTTCTAATCATGCCAATATTGCTGAAAGCTATGCGAGTTTTGAGAATGGGGAATTATGGTTAGTAAACAGCTATATTCCTGAATATACGCAGGCTAATCGTTTTAATCATGAACCACGACGTTTGCGCAAATTATTACTTTCAAAACGTGAGATGGCACGTTTTTTTAATGCAACGTCTCGTGAAGGAATGACACTTGTTCCTCTCAAACTTTATTTTAATGAACGAGGGCGCGTTAAGTTGGAGATCGCTCTAGCGCGTGGGAAAAAGCTTCATGATAAGCGCGAAACGGAAAAAAAACGCGATTGGGGACGTGAAAAAGCAAGACTTTTAAAAAGATATGGCTAATGGATGCGATCTAGATATTCTTTATTCATAGCGCTGTTTAAAACAGTTTTAGCATTGATCTAAGTATGTTTTTGCTGCTTGAAAGATTTGATGAAACATGGCGTCTGTCAAACGTCCAGTATTTGTATTATAACGAGAACAGTGATAGCTCGAAAAGATGCGTAATCTGCCGATGTTATTGATTTCGCCGTGTCCAAAAGGGTGAGCTAAAACTTTTGCATTAAGGGCACGTATCGTTGAATGGTGCGCAATGGTGCCTAAGGTAATAACGGCTTTAAGTTTGGGAAGATTTGTTAAAAGAGGTGAGAAGAAATAGCGGCATGTGTTAATTTCTGCACCGGTGGGTTTATTTTCTGGTGGAACACAACGAACAGAGTTAACAATTGCTGCATCAATAAGTTCAAGAGTATCGTCTGCTCTTTCTTCAAAGGTTCCTTGGGCAAAACCAAACTTTTTTAAAGTTGAATAAAGTAAGTGCCCAGCATAATCACCAGTAAATGGACGTCCAGTTCGATTTGCTCCGCGTAATCCAGGAGCAAGCCCAACAATAAGAAGGCGTGTTGTATCTGGCCCTTTATAAGGAAAGAATGGGCGCACCGGTGCGTTATACCAACTTGGTTCTTTTACACGCCAGCCAGCGATAAATTGATGAAGCCTCGGACATAAATTGCAATTTTGGGGTGGTTCTGGGCACAGTGATGTTAATTGGCTATTCATGGTGTTAGGCATCAATCGTTTTTCTATTTTTTGAGTCTTTATAGCGTATATGACGGGTTATGTTTTGATAAACAATCTATAATGAATATAAATAAACTTTTTTAGAAGAAAGTTTAATATAAACTTATTGCTCATTATTGTGTAAAGAGAGGTCATCTTTCAGTAATTTATTCGATGAATTAAGAGTGCGATACACATGATGTTCAAAGAAAAAAGTTCTCTCTTTAGATGAAGATATTATCATAAAAAGTATGTATAAGGCTGCTGTTATTGCAAAGGGTTTAAACAGCAGGTATTCCTTTTAAAAGGATAAGGACTCCAGACAAGTATTTTGTCAAGAAAGACCTCCCTTTGTTTGAAGTCAATCTATTGGAATGCTTTTAAAAGAAATTTTGATAACGAGCATGAATAGGTTATACATTTTTATAAATTTTCCAAGAATTTTTTTAAATAAGTTCTTTAATCAAAAAATATAAAAGTTTGTGTTGTTTTTCTTGTGTTTTATTTTGATTATTGTATATACTCCTTTATCCGCTATTAAATTTTTTTTATTTGAGAAAGAGGCATAAATGGCCCGCGTAACGGTAGAAGATTGTATTGATAAAGTTGACAACCGCTTTGAATTGGTACTTTTAGCAGGTCATCGGGCGCGTCAGATTTCACAAGGAGCGCAGATTACGGTTGATCGTGATAATGATAAAAATCCAGTTGTTGCTTTGCGTGAAATAGCAGAAGAAACATTGTCGCCTGCTGATTTAAAGGAAGACCTTATTCATTCGTTGCAAAAGCATGTGGAAGTAGATGAGCCAGAAATGGCAAGTGAATTTATTACCCATTCAGGTGAAGCTGAAAGTGTTTTTAATACGTCGTCGCAAGAAGAAGGTACTTCATTTGATCATATGTCAGAAGAAGAGCTTTTAGCGGGTATTGAAGGTTTGGTTGTTCCAGAAAAAAGTGACGATTATTAATTGCAGCAATTTATGTTACAGGAGTAAAGATACCTTGTCATGTAAGGAGCAATTATTTTTCTTGTCTTTTATTGATAGGACATGTTCAATAAAGATTAGAGGTGTGAAAAGATAAAGGATATGCTCGTATGATGCGTCAGTGTGAGCTTGTTGGACGTGTTCAACGTTACAAGTCTGACGTAGATGAGGCTCTTTTAAACAGGGCCTATGATTATGCAATGAAAAAGCATGCACATCAAAAGCGTGCGTCAGGTGATCTTTATTTTTCTCATCCTTTAGAAGTTGCTGCTATTTTGACAGATATGCGGTTGGACGAGGCAACGATTGCTGTTGCTCTTTTGCATGATACAATTGAAGATACAAGCGCTACACGAGCAGAAATTGATCAGCTTTTTGGTTCTGAAATTGGGAAGTTGGTTGAAGGGCTTACAAAGCTTAATAAGCTTGATCTTGTATCAAAGAAAGCCGTACAAGCAGAAAATCTTCGTAAACTTCTTATTGCTATTTCTGATGATGTTCGTGTTCTTTTAGTCAAACTTGCTGATCGTCTTCATAATATGCGTACCCTTGGTGTTATGCGTGATGATAAACGTCGGCGAATTGCTGAGGAGACGATGGATATCTATGCGCCACTTGCAGGTCGTATGGGTATGCAGGATATGCGTGAGGAATTAGAGGATCTCTCTTTCTTTTATTTAAATCCAGAAGGTTATCGTACGATTACCAATCGACTTTCTGAATTATTGAAACACAACCGTGATTTGCTTTCCACAATTGAAAATGAATTGACAAAACTTTTTTTCGAGCATGGCATTAAAGCAGATGTTAAAAGCCGTCAGAAAAAATCTTATTCAGTTTTTCGCAAAATGGAAAGTAAAGCATTATCTTTTGAACAATTATCGGATATTTTTGGATTTCGTGTGATTGTTGAGTCCGTGAATGATTGTTATCGTGCTCTTGGTGTCATTCATACGACATGGCCAATGGTTCCTGGTCGTTTCAAAGATTATATCTCTATACCAAAGCAAAATGATTATCGTTCTATTCATACAACAATTGTTGGTCCTTCAAGACAACGTGTTGAGTTGCAAATTAGAACGGCTTCTATGGATGAAGTTGCTGAATATGGGGTTGCTGCTCATTCCATATATAAAGAGCATGGTTCCAATTATTCGACTGTGAAGTTATCAAGTGAAACGAATGCCTATGCATGGTTGCGTCAAACGATACAATCTTTGTCTGATGGAGATAATCCAGAAGAGTTTTTAGAACATACAAAACTTGAGCTTTTTCAAGACCAAGTTTTTTGTTTTACGCCGAAAGGTCGATTAATTGCTTTTCCTAAAGGAGCTACGCCTATTGATTTTGCTTATGCCGTCCATACAGATATCGGTGATTCTTGTGTTGGTGTAAAAATCAATGGTCGTATTATGCCTTTAATGACCAAATTAAAAAATGGTGATGAGGTTGATATTATTCGCTCACACGCTCAAATTCCGCCAGCAGCATGGGAATTTCTTGTTGTCACGGGTAAAGCACGTTCAGCTATTCGACGAGCAAGTCGTGCAGCGGTACGTAAACAATATTCGGGTTTAGGATATCGTATTCTCGAGCGTTCATTTGAATATATGGGAAAGCAATTTTCAAAAGACCTTTTGAAGAAAGTTTTGCCACGTTTAGCACGTAAAGATGTAGAGGATGTATTGGCTGCTGTTGGGCGTGGAGAGCTGTTTTCCGCTGATGTGATTAAAGCGGTTTATCCTGATTATCAAGATCACCGTGTGGTACAAAAGTCATCTTTTAAGCCTGGGGAAGAAGGTTGGTTTAATATTGAAAATGCTCAAGGTATGATTTTTAAAGTTCCAGAAAATGAAAAGAATGCAATGGTCGAGAATCATCAATCTAAAGCATTGCCTATTAGAGGAACCCGTGGAGATATACCCGTACGTTTTTCACCGGAAGGAGCAGTACCTGGAGATCGGATTGTTGGTATTATGCAGCCAGGAGCTGGGATTGTTATTTATCCAATACAGTCTTCAGCTTTGATGGCGTATGATGATCAGCCAGAACGATGGATTGATGTCCGCTGGGATATTGATGCCCAAATGAATGAACGTTTTCCTGCACGGATGAATATTTTAGTTGTAAATAGTCCTGGTTCTTTGGCTGAAATTACACAAATAATTTCTGCTAACGATGCCAATATCCAAAATTTATCTTTTATCCGTACAGCACCAGATTTTACAGAAATTATGATTGATTTGGAAGTGTGGGATTTAAAACATTTGAATCGTATTTTTTCTCAGTTAAAAAAGGCAGGTTCAGTAAGTACAGTACGGCGGGTTCATGGATAAAAAGAAAGATTTTGCAATGAATACACAAGATGTCATTGATATTTTTAAACAAGCAGATGCTATTCTAGAAGGGCATTTTATTTTAACATCGGGGCGCCATAGTGCGACTTATATGCAAAAAGCGAAAGTATTCATGCATGCTGACTTGACGGAAAAGTTATGTCGTGGATTGGCTGAAAAAATCAAAAAATCTATCGAGGGAAAAATTGACTATGTTGTTGGTCCCGCAATTGGCGGTCTTATTCCTTCCTATGAAACTTCACGTCACCTTGGTGTTCCTTCTCTTTGGGTAGAGCGTATAAATGGCATCTTTGAATTGCGTCGTTTTGAAATCAAGAAGGGTGCACGGGTTGTTATTGTTGAAGATATTGTAACAACGGGTCTTTCCATTCGTGAGACTGTTGAAGCGCTTGTTGCAGCAGGAGCAGAGGTATTGGCTAGTGCATGTATCCTTGATCGTTCTGGTGGTAAGGTCAATGTTGGAGTTCCATTGATTGCGCTTGCTGAATACGAGATAACCTCTTATGCTAGTGATGCACTTCCTGCAGAGCTTTCTGTTCTTCCCGCGATTAAACCAGGCAGTCGAAATATTTAATTGTCGTTATATTTTTTTGTGCAAAAGCTTAAAAAGATTAATTTGGATGATATAGATTATTTCATCATCAAAAGATGTATATTGAGAGTCATATGCTTTTTCGTCGTCGAGAACCAATAGATTTTGTAACGCGTATTCGACTTTGGTTATGGCCACGTCGTTCATTTTCTCGCTCATTTTGCTACATACATAAACGTATTTTGCGTATATCAGCAACACCGCATGAAGTAGCATTAGGGGTTGCTGTTGGCGTTTTTTTAGCTTGTTCCCCTTTCTTTGGGCTGCATATTATTTTGGCAATATTTTTTTCTTGGCTTTTGCGTGCAAACTTTGCTGCCGCAATCATTGGGACAATTTTTTCTAATCCACTCACATTTTTATTGATTGTCATGGCTGATTATAAAGTAGGGTATTTTTGTTTATCACTTTTTAGCGATGTCAAAGAGATTTCTCTTTCGCAAATTCGTGCTCTATTTAATGGTTTGACATTGTCAAATCTCTCTCTCCTCTTTAAAGGCGCATGGGACACAATTATGAGTCCTATGATTTTAGGGGGAACTCTTTTAGGTATTGTTTTTGGTGGTTTATCTTATATAGGTGTTTACAGAGCAACGGTTCGTTTTAAACAAAAGCGATATCAAAAGATTATAAAAAAAAGGCGTTTAAAGAAGCGCTCATCGCCTGTATTAAAACAGAAATAAATTTAAGAAAGATCGGGTAATATCTTATGATTATTGGTCTTGGAAATGATCTGGTTGATATACGACGTATTGAGAAAATGTTGGTTCGTTATGGTGAGCGTTTTATTGAACGTATTTTTACGGATATTGAAAGAAATAGATCTGAAAATCTCAAAAAAAGCTCCTCTTCTTATGCAAAAAGATTTGCTGCTAAAGAAGCATGTGCTAAAGCCTTAGGAACGGGAATCGCTTGTGGTATCAATTGGAAAGACATGGGGGTAGTTAATTTGCCGTCTGGTAAACCAATAATGCAATTAACAAATCGTGCGCAAATACAACTTCAAAAGTTATTACCTCCTCATCATGATGCAGTTATTCATCTTAGCATAACAGATGATTTTCCTTGGGCACAGGCATTTATTATTATCGAAGCACTTCCACGTGGATAGATGGCGTGAGAGATTGTGCTTTTGTTATTTGAATATTATGATGAAAAAAATTATATCTGTGATGAGAAGGCAGTTGGTGATGATCCAAAAAGAGAAAGTGCATAAAAAAGAAAAAAAAGGTGGGCTTCGTGAATTTATTTCTGTTTTAATACAGGCTTTGCTTTTAGCAGCGTTTATTCGGACACTTTTTTTCCAGCCGTTTAGTATTCCTTCCGGTTCAATGCGTCCTACTTTGTTGGTGGGAGATTATCTGTTTGTTTCTAAGTATGCATATGGGTATTCTCGTTTTTCCATCCCCTTTTCTCCTCCTCTTTTTTCTGGACGGATTTGGGCATCTCAACCTCAACGTGGAGATGTGGTCGTT
Organism: Bartonella sp. CM86QHHN; assembly: GCF_042194695.1. Lineage (NCBI taxonomy): Bacteria > Pseudomonadati > Pseudomonadota > Alphaproteobacteria > Hyphomicrobiales > Bartonellaceae > Bartonella > Bartonella sp. CM86QHHN. Next base: position 46,953 of record NZ_JBHIND010000017.1, on the reverse strand, counting down.
TTTCGCTTACCAAGTAATCCGAAGATTGATTATATAAAACGCGTTGTTGGGCTACCAGGTGATCGTATACAAGTCCGTCAAAGTGTCCTTTATATTAATGATGAGGCTGTTTCACGTCACTTTATGGGGGAGATTGATAATTCTGATATAACAGAGGTTAACTATCCTGTTGAGGTTTATCGCGAGACAATGCCCAACGGTGTCAGTTATGATACACTTGATTTAGCTTTCATCCCGAAAGTTGATGATACAGAAGTCTTTGAAGTTCCTCAAGGACATTACTTTATGATGGGAGATAACCGCGACAATTCAGATGATAGTCGTTTAGATGTAGGCTATGTTCCAGAAGAAAATCTTATTGGTCGCGCGAGCGTGATTTTCTTTTCTATCAGTAATGGTTCAAGTGCTTGGCAGATTTGGCGCTGGCCATTTGATGTGCGTTGGAAACGTTTGTTTTCTTTCATAAATACGGTTCATGATTTGCCGCTTATCAAGCAAGGAAACAACGATGAAACGTCTCATGATTGATCAGCTTTTCAAGCTGACGGGGCATCGTTTTAAAGATGAAGAGAGGTTAAAGAAGGCATTAACACACTCGAGTGTACAAGATTCGGAACAGGGGAATTATGAACGACTAGAGTTTTTAGGGGATCGGGTTTTAGGGCTTTTGATTGCAGAGATGCTGTATCAACTTTTTCCTCAGGCAAGTGAAGGTGAATTATCAGTCCGTTTAAATCATCTGGTCAATGCACAGACATGTGCTGATATTGCGCGTGAAATGAGGCTTCCTGATATGATCCGTGTTGGTTTTGAGATGAAAAATTTTGAGGGGCGTCGACTTATCAACATGCATGCAGATGTCGTGGAAGCTTTGATTGCCGTAATATATCTCGATGGAGGATTGGAAAGCGTTCGCCCTTTTATTCAAAAATATTGGCAAAGTCGGGCAAAGAAAATGGATGCTGGTCGACGTGATGCCAAGACAGAATTACAGGAATGGGCGCATATCCAAGGCAATGCACAACCACATTATCAGGTTATAAAACGTTCAGGTCCAGATCACGATCCTGTTTTTATGGTAGAGGTCAGTATTTCTGGGTTTGCTTCAGAGATTGGGCAGGGAAGCTCCAAAAGATATGCTGAAAGAATGGCAGCTGAAAAAATTTTGCGACGAGAGGGTGTATGGAAAACAGTGGGAAAAAATGATCATGAGTGACGTTATGAAAACGCGTTCTGGGTTTGTTGTGCTTATTGGGATGCCTAATGCCGGTAAATCGACACTGGTTAATCAATTGGTTGGAACAAAGGTTTCAATTGTAACACATAAGGTACAAACAACACGAACTTTAATCCGCGGTATTGTCATTCATGATGATGTGCAAATTGTGTTGGTCGATACACCGGGTGTTTTTCGTCCCCATAAGCGCTTAGAACGAGCCATGGTCTCTGCTGCTTGGGGAGGGGCTAAGAGCGCTGATGTTCTGCTTGTTTTAATTGACGCTCAAAGTGGTCTTTCGGATGAAGTTGATATGATGTTAGATATTGTAAACAATATGAAACAAGAAAAAGTTCTTGTTCTTAATAAGGTTGATACAGTTGTTAAATCATCTCTTCTAGCGTTAACCACTAAAATAAATGAACGTGTAAAGTTTGCGCAAACATTTATGATTTCTGCTCTAAACGGTTCTGGTTGCAAGGATTTACTTCATGCGTTGAGTAACATGATGCAGGAGGGGCCATGGTATTATCCGGAAGATCAAATTTCTGATATGCCTATGCGTCATCTTGCTGCTGAAATTACGCGTGAAAAACTTTTTCTTCGTCTTCATGATGAACTTCCTTATTCCTCAACGGTTGAAACAGAAAACTGGGAAGAGCGTTCAGATGGTTCCGTTAAAATTAATCAAGTTATTTATGTCGAGCGTGAGAGTCAGAAAAAAATTATCTTAGGAGCAAAAGGCGATACAATTAAAGCGATTGGTCAAGCAGCACGTAAAGAACTCATGGAAATTATGGATCAAAAGGTGCATCTTTTTCTCTTTGTGAAAGTGCGCGATAATTGGGATACCGATCCAGAACGTTATCGTGAAATGGGATTGGATTTTTTAAAATAAGATTTTTAAAAATAATTAAAGTAAAATGAAGTGGAAAGAACAAGCCGTTATACTTGGTACACGCCAATATGGTGAAACAAGTGTTATTCTTGAGATTATGACACGTGAACATGGTCGTTATATGGGAGTGGTAAAAGGGGGGCGCTCGCGTCGCATGGCAGCTCTTCTTCAACCTGGAAATTTTGTGGAGGCTGAATGGTGGGCTCGTTTAGACGAACATTTGGGACTTTTTCGGCTTGAAGCTCTTGATTTACATGCGGCACGATTAATCTGTCTACCAGAAGCACTTTATGCTTTGCAATTGATAGCTTTTCATTTGCGGCTTCTTCCCGAACGTGATCCGCACCCCATTTTATATGATATTTTACACCTTTTTATGCAGAATTTTGATGAACCATTTGTAAATGCAGAATTGCTTGTACGTTTTGAAATGCGGCTTCTTGAAGAACTTGGTTTTGGTCTTGATTTATCTTGTTGTGCTGCAACAGGTCGTCAGGAAAGGCTTCATTACGTATCACCAAAATCTGGACGGGCTGTCTGTGAAGAAGCAGGGGAACCTTGGAAAAAAAAGCTTCTCATTCTACCACAGTTTCTTGTACAAAGAACGACTCGTCCTGCTGATTTTAGTGACATAATAAATGGTTTTATACTGACGGGTTTTTTTCTTATGCGTCATGTCTGGGTGCCACGAGATATAAAGCAGCCGTCAGTGCGCATGAATTTGATACAATTGTTTGAGCGCCAATTTGGTGTACAGGCATTAATTGGTTGATCTGATGATAATTGAATGGGAAAATGAGAATTTTAAAGACAATTGCTGAAGTCCGTCAATATACTTCAGAGGAACGACGTTTAGGTTTTTCGATTGGTTTTGTTCCAACAATGGGGGCATTGCATGATGGCCATCTTGCATTAGTACAGTATGCAAGAGCAATGTGTGATCGCGTAGTGGTTTCTATTTTTGTCAATCCAAAGCAATTTGGACCTCAAGAAGATTTTTCTCAATATCCAAGAGATTTGAAGGGCGATTGTGCTTTGTTAAAAGAAGCAGGTGTTGAATGTGTTTTTGCTCCTTCTGTAGATGAAATGTGGCCACTGGGGAATGATACAATTGTACAAGTGAAAAAATTATCACGTATTTTGATGGGAAAATTACGTCCGGGGCATTTTTGTGGTGTAACAAGCGTTGTTGCTAAACTTTTTAATATTGTCCAACCAGATAAGGCTTTTTTTGGGGAAAAAGATTTTCAACAAATTTTAATTATTCGGCGTATGGTTGAAGATTTGGCTTTTCCTATTGAAATCGTTGGAGTTCCTATTCTACGGGAGTCAGATGGTGTAGCTTGTTCTTCACGCAATCAGCTTTTAACATTAGAAGATCGTAAAGCTGCCACAATTATTCCTGAAAGTGGAAAAGCTGCTGAAAAGCTTTACCATGAAGGTGAACGGTCGGTTGATAAATTATGCAAAACTGTTCGTGATATTTTACAACAAGAAACGCGTGCAATCATTGAAGCGATAGATTTACGGGATATGGAAACTTTATGCGTGGTTAAAGGAACATTGAATAAACCAGCAGTTTTACTTCTTACTGTCCGCTTTGGTGAGATAAGGCTGATTGATCAATATATATTGCAAGAGAAGGGTGGAAAATGAGTGTACATAAAACCGTAAAGCGTATAACATCTTCCGAAATACGTGCAAGAAAGGGACAACAGCCAATTGTTTCTTTAACAGCTTATCAAGCTTATACTGCGCGGATTGCTGATCCATATTGCGATATCCTTTTGGTTGGTGATAGCGTTGGGATGGTTGTGTATGGGTTTGAGACAACGCTTCCTGTTAATTTAGATATGATGATTTCACACGGGAAAGCCGTGGTGCGTGGATCTCAAAAAGCTCTTGTTGTTATTGATATGCCTTTTGGATCTTATGAGGAAAGTCCAGAACAAGCTTTTTTAAATGCATCGCGCATTCTTGCACAAACGGGGTGTGGTGCAGTTAAGCTTGAAGGTGGCGTTTATATAGCCGAAACAATAGATTTTTTGTGTAAACGTGGCATTCCAGTGATGGGACATATCGGTCTTACACCCCAAGCAATGAATCGTTTTGGTGGTTTTAAAACACAAGGACGCAAGGAGAATGATTGGCAAAGAATTGAAGCAGATGGAGCAGCGATTGAAGAGGCAGGTGCTTTTGCTGTTGTTTTAGAAGCAATGGTTGAACCTTTAGCGGTGAAACTGACAGATAAGCTTTCTATCCCTACGATCGGTATAGGGGCGTCCAATCAATGTGATGGGCAAGTATTGGTTATGGAAGATATGTTGGGCTATGGTTCTCATGTGCCAAAATTTGTACGCCGTTATGGAGACCTTGAACAAGCCATAGAAACTGCAATAAAGAATTATGCAGAGGATGTCACATCTCGCGCTTTCCCAGCGGATAATGAAGTTTATAAACTAAAATAAACTTCAGTTTAAGATGAAAGGTTTGACAAGAGAACATTTGTTATTTTGATAATGAATGTGCATTATTTAATATATTTTGTATGCAATTTGAACTGTGATTTTTTCCATTTCTTTAATGAAGTCACGCCTCTCATGCAAAACAGAACGCCATTGGGTCGCTAATTCACGTGCTTTTTTAAAGAAAGCTTTCTTAAGGTACCCAACCTATTTCGCGACGGCGTTCGTGAATAGTATAGTGGTAAGTCCCTTATGAAGTTTATAAAATTTATAGAGTACTCCCGTCTTTACGCTTCATAAGAGAGCAAGCCGGCATCATCACACACTTTGCCAATTTTCAATGCTGCGACAGCGCTTAGCACTTGAGATGGTTCATAAGGAGCATTTTAACTCTTTCTTTAAAAAATTTTACCCACACGCCAGACCCGCTTGTGGTGTGCAAGAGAATGATTTTGATTGATTCAATATAAACAGATTTGAAATGAGTGAAGCTTACGATATTAGGAGCTCTCATTCAAAATGAAAAAACAATGAATTATTATTATAAGTCAGTGTGATGAGTCTGTAATGACAAGGTATCAACAATGCGAAGAGTCTATAATCTTTGGGCATCCAAGTCATTAAAGCGCGTTAAAAATGCGTTTTCAATGTGTTGGGTAGAATAGGGGGATAAATTCAGATCATCGGGTAGAATATTATTGGGAGAGCCAAAATAGCGAAGGGCTTCTTCTGTATTAAATCCAGCAAGCGTAATCGCTTCATAATAGGCAGCGATACGGTCGGCTTGTTTAATTTTTTTTAAAAGTTTTTGAGAAAGATCAACGGGAAGAGAAAAGCGCATGTGGATAGCATCTTGGATGCGCTTTTCAACGCGTTCATATTGTTTTCCTATGACAGCTTTAAAAGGGGAAATCATATCGCCGATGACATATTCTGGAGCATCATGAAGAAGGGCATAAAGACATTCGTTGCTTCCCGATTGTGGAAAAAGTTTTTGAAATATTTGTTCAACCAAAAGTGAATGTTGTGCAACAGAATAGGCATGCTCTCCTCGTGTTTGACCGTTCCAACGTGCTACGCGAGCAAGTCCATGGGCAATATCTTCAATTTCAACATCAAAAGGAGAAGGGTTGAGAAGATCAAGTCGCCTTCCAGAGAGCATTCTTTGCCAAGCGCGGGCTTCTCCATTTTTTAATAATTCAGCTTTAGCCATGAGTGTTTTCTATAGTATTTTCAGGAAAGGTAAAATTCATATTTTCAGCAATGCTTATAGTGACAGGAATGTTTTTTACAGTAAAGGGGATGTTATGATCCATAGCATCTTTGACGTGGTCAATACGCATTAAAGCAAGAGCCTCATTTTCTACACATGTTCCCAAGTAGCCAAGCACTTTTGTTCCTGCTTCAATGCTAGATTGAGGGGTTAATTTACACTGGCCTTTTACAATAAAAATACGGCGACGTGCTGCACGGCGGTGGTGCATTCGTGAAACAATTTCTTGTCCAATATAACATCCTTTATTGAATGCAAGTCCATTGATTTGATCGTAATTAATATCATGAGGAAAGACTTTGCCAATTTCATAGTCTTGATCACTTTCCGCAATTGCATAACGGATACGCAATTGATTCCATGTGTCATGATATTCTGAAGTTAAAAAAGGTTTTTTGCCATAGATTCGTATTATTTTTTCTTTTTGTGGGAAGCGTTTATCAACAAAACTTGAATCAAAATTTAAAGCATCTGATTCATTATTCAAAGAAACTGTAACAAGCTCTTGAAATGGTTGTGTAATTTCTACTTTTTTGCGCAGCTTATAGAGCAACAGACGCTTATGGAGCGTATCAGCTAAAGGCATCCTGATATCAATCAGGTAACCATCTTCTTTTTTTCCGATAAGAAAATCAGCAAGAACCTTTCCTTGTGGGGATAAAAGGGCTCCAGGGAAAAGTTCCTGTGGACTGATTTTTTTTACATCTGTCGTGATCAGGGATTGTAGAAAATCTGTTGCTTCTTCGCCTGTAATTTGAATAAGCCCGCGGTTTTTTAAGCAAATGGCATTTTGTTTTTCAATCATGGTTCTTGCCTTTCTGCTCAAAGTTACATAATCGATAAGTGAGCAATATGTAAGGAGCGTGGTTATGTTTAAAACATTTGATACAATTTTTAAAGGTGCAACACTTGTGAATCATGATGGAAGAAGCAAGCGTGATATTGGTATTACAAATGGTCGTATTGCTGAAATAGGCGATCTTACATGTGCATCGGCTAGTGAGGTCATTGATTGTACGGGGCTTCATATTTTACCAGGAATTATTGATAGCCAAGTGCATTTTCGTGAGCCAGGAAATGAATATAAGGAGGATTTTGAAAGTGGCTCGTATTCTGCTGTGTTAGGGGGTGTTACGGCAGTTTTTGAAATGCCTAATACCAATCCATTGACAACATCAGAAGAAACATTAAGCGATAAGGTTCAACGCGCATTTCATCGAATGCATTGTGATTTTGCATTTTGGGTTGGAGGAACGCGTGAAAATGCTCATGAACTATCTGAATTAGAAAGACTTCCTGGTGCGGCTGGAATTAAAGTCTTTATGGGGTCCTCTACCGGTGATCTTTTGGTTGATGATGATGAAAGTGTACGCCTTATTTTGAAGAATACACGCCGTCGTGCGGCTTTTCATTCTGAAGATGAGGCGAGGCTCAAAGAGCGTAAAATATTGCGTATTGAAGGGGATGCATCGTCACATCCGATTTGGCGTGATGAAGTTGCGGCATTAAAATGTACGCAGCGTTTGGTAAAAATTGCTCATGAGACGAAGGCTCGGATTCATGTGTTACATCTTTCGACAGAAGAAGAAATTGATTTTCTAAAAAAACATAAGGATGTTGCAACAATTGAAGTGACACAACATCATTTGACGCTCACGGCTGATGATTATAAGAAGTTTGGTACATTAATTCAGATGAATCCGCCTATTCGTGAGCCGCGCCACCGTGACGCTCTTTGGTACGGTGTTCAACAAGGAATTATTGATGTCTTAGGTTCAGATCATGCGCCTCATACTCTTGAAGAAAAACTTCAACCTTATCCCTCTTCACCTTCAGGTATGACAGGCGTGCAAACAACAGCAGCAATTATGTTGACACATGTGAATGCAGGAAAAATATCTCTTGAACGTTTTGTTGATCTCACTTCACATGGTCCTAGTCGTATTTTTGGTATAAGTTGTAAAGGGCGCATTGCTGTTGGGTTTGATGCTGATTTAACCATTGTTGATCTTAAGCGAGAAGAAATTATTACGAATAGCTTAATTGGTTCGCGTACCGGTTGGACACCTTATGATGGTCAAAAAGTTAAAGGTTGGCCTGTTGGGACTATTATCCGTGGTATGCGCGTTATGTGGGAAGGTGAAATTGTTACACCTTCACAAGGAGAGCCTGTTAAATTTATGGAAACTTTGGTGTAAACAAATTAAAATTATAAGTATGCCGTAAAATACCATCTTTTAGAGTGGTGATATAGGGTATGTCAGCCTCTTTGGTACATAAGTGTTTTTTTAATGCGAGGTGAATATTCTTAGGCTTGTTTGTAGAAACTATGCAGCAAATTACATGTGTTAGAAGCCAAGAAAAACCTTGTTCAACAAGAACCTAGATTATTTACAGAGCAAATTTAGTTAAAAATCTTTGTCCGTTAAAGTGTGGGGAGGAAGCCAAAGAACAGTTTTGTATGGGGAAAAAGGCGCATATGAATAAAAGCGTATCAAGACATTATTCTTTAAACGTCTCTCTATTTTCAGAGCTGGTTTATTGCTCCCCGCATTTGTGAAAGGAGTATCATTGATATCGCTAAGATTGAGAGAGCTACTTTTTGTATAGATTAATTATTTATAATGCATGAGGAGGTTTTCAGATAAAATTCTTCCTTCCTCAATGTATCTTTGGTTGGCTTCAATGGCTGCTTGTGTACAATGATGATAATTTTCTGAGAAAGCACGATACGCTTCATTAAACGCTTCATAAAAATAAGCACGTCTTTGTGGAATGGGGCGTTCTGCTTCAATCAGTGCATTCATATAGTCATACCATTGGTTTGTTGGAGGCTCGCAAAGATTTTGGAGAGAATGCAATGATCCCAAAATTTCTGCTAGTCGGAGTAATTTTTTTTCATAAGGTGGAGATTGTTGTGCAAAGGTTGGCATTGAAATGACAAGAAATATTAAAATAATGATGTTCATCAATCTATACCGCATTATTTTTATTGCTTTCTTTGAATAAAACTCTGTAAAGATAAAATAATTTTGTCATGAGAACGGTGTAAAAAAATAAAGTTAATTGCTACATTATTCTCAATTATTGATTATAAAATATAGGGCGTAAGAGGCAGTAAGGAACCCATTGTGGAATATTGAAAATACTGACGAAGCTTTGTGTGGTTAAAAATTTAAGATTTTCTGCCTGCAAGCTATCTATTTTTCACATAGATTTATATTGTATTGCCTATAGATTTTTTTCTAAGCTCATTTTCTTTAAGGAGAGAAAGCATCTCTAATGATAGAACGCTTTTGTCCAATCAAATAAAATAGATTGTTTTTATGATAAACGATGAATACAGCCGTAAATACAATGGGAAAATGGTAAGAAGAATTTACTATAAGATACAAGTTTTTAGCTTAAACCGCGTAATACAATGATTTGAGATAAGATACATCTAAAAGGATCGGTGCATAATATCGTCCATGGAGTCAATAAATGAAAGAGTTGCGATTTTATAATACGCTAACACGTAAAAAAGAAAAATTTACACCAATAGATGCGACAAGAGTACGCCTTTATGTTTGTGGACCGACAATTTATGATTATGCGCATATAGGAAATGCACGTCCTGTTATTGTTTTTGATATTTTATTTCGCTTATTGCGTCATGTTTATGGTAATGAGCATGTTCTATATGCACGTAATATTACAGATGTCGATGATAAAATTAATGCACGAGCAGCTAGCGAATATCCAAACGTATCATTGAATGAGGCTATTCGTCACTTAACAGAACGTACATATTCTCAGTTTCAACAAGATACCATAGCACTTGGTTGTCTGTTGCCAACCAGTCAGCCACGCGCCACTGAGCATTTAGAGGAGATGCGCTCTTTAATTGAAAGGTTGCTTGAAAAGGGGCACGCTTATGAAGCGGAAAATCATATATTATTTTCTGTAAGTAGCATAAAAAATCCTCCCCATTATGGGGCATTTGCAAATCGTTCTTTAGATGAAATGAGGGCGGGGGCGCGTATCGATGTTGCTGCTTATAAAAGGGAAGAGATGGATTTTGTTTTGTGGAAGCCTTCTGTGGAAGGAGAACCAGGTTGGAAATCACCGGGCGGAATTCCTGTTTTAGGTCGTCCAGGTTGGCATATTGAATGTTCTGCAATGTCAATGGCAAAGTTATTAGCGCCCTATGGCGGTGGTTTAACCTGTGATGATCCGACCGCCAATGTTTTTGATATCCATGGTGGTGGAATTGATTTAATTTTTCCTCATCATGAAAATGAGATTGCACAAAGTTGTTCAGCTTTTGGGACGGAGCGAATGGCTAATTTTTGGATGCATAATGGTTTTTTACAAGTTGAAGGCAAAAAGATGTCGAAAAGCTTTGGCAATTTCATAACTATTCGTTCTGTTTTAGAGAATAATTTGGGGGAGTTTAATGGTATTTTAACCGATGAAATGAAGCAAAATTGGGCTGGTTTGTCTGCGCGTTTTTCGATGTTGCAAACGCATTATCGTGAACCATTAAATTGGACAGCACAGCGTTTAATACAATCGAGCAGCGAACTGTATCGTTGGTATGAATGGCTTCGCAGCAAAAAGAGTGAGATGAAAAACAATGAAGCAATTGATGATACTTTGATAGATGCACTTAGTGATGATCTTAATACTCCAAAAGCACTGACTCTTTTGCGAAAATTTTATAAAGAAGGAAATGCTTTGGCTCTTCTGAATGGGATGAATTTATTAGGACTGTTAAGACAAGAATGGATTAAAGAAATAGATTGCCCATTATTTACGAGAAAAACTTTCCTTGATACAAAATTTATTGATCAGCGCATTGCCGAAAGACTAAGACTTATCCATAATAAAGAGTGGGAAGCTGCGGATACAATTCGTGATGAGCTTGCAGCCAAGGGGGTTCTTTTAAAAGACAGTAAGGATCCGCAGAGTAGTGAGCGCATAACTGTGTGGGAAATAAAGCGACACTAATGTCTCTATTCCAGCAGCTCCATAAAAAAGGAGAATATGATGGAATTTTTATATCATTATGGGTATGTTGCACTAAAACTAGTTGTAGGACTTATCGCTTTCCTCTTGATTTTAAGAACCACAGGTCGTGGTAGTCTTAGTCAAATGACGCCAGTTGATTTGGTAAGTAATTTTGTCATGGGAAGTATTATTGGAGGCGTTATTTATAGTCCGGATGTTAGCAGTATTCAATTGTTGATTGTCTTATTTATTTGGCAGACTTTAGTCACATCTCTTAATTTTCTGATGCGCTATTCAGTTTTTTTTCGTCGTCTTATTGCAGGACGACATATTGCATTGGTTTTAGATGGAGTATTTCAAGTGGATAAGATTAAAAAATTAGGTATCAGTGTGAATGATCTGATTACAATGTTGCGCATTAAAGGCTGTAGTTTACATGAAGCTGCTTTCGTTCGTTTAGAAACCAATGGCGATTGTTCCGTTATTAAAAAGGAAGAAGGAAAGAAGTCTATCATTTTAATACAAAATGGTGAAATTCTTGATAAGGGGCTGAAAGAGATTGGTAAAACAAAAAAATGGCTTCAGGCAGAATTGAAAAAAAAACATGTAAAAGTTGAAAATTTATTTGCAGCAGAGTGGTATGAAAATACAGATCAAAATAATAAATTGTATAGTGGATTATTTCTTGTTCCTTTTTCAAAAACAGTCTAACTTCAAAAAACGGGTAGGTATAGCTTATTGGAAGCCATAATGAAGAGATGAATCTATAAATAACCACAGAGGGTATTTTGCCTGTTTGTGCGGATGATAGAGAAGTAAGGACTTTATGAAACGCAATGAAATGACAAAAACTGTATCATCAGATACAGGGAAGACTCTGCACACACTTTACAATTTATGGCCCTATATGTGGCCGGTAGGGCGGCGTGATCTAAAAATGCGTGTGCTATGGGCAATATTTTATCTTGTTTTGGCTAAGCTCGTTCTCATATCTGTACCGTATTTATTTAAATATTCTACGAATGTGCTTGATTCAAGCTTTCAGCTACCTGAATGGTTCCCATCCAGTTGGATTATTCCCATCATGCTTGTTTTGGCATACAATGTCGCGCGTATTATGCAGGCTGGATTAAATCAATTACGCGATTCCCTGTTTGCCACTGTTGGTCAATACGCTGTTCGTCAATTAGCTTATAAAACCTTTGTACATATGCATGAGTTATCTTTGCGATTTCATTTGGAACGCCGAACAGGTGGGCTTTCTCGTGTGATTGAGCGTGGAACAAAAGGAATCGAAGCGATCGTAAGATTTTCAATTCTTAGTACAGTACCAACAGTTTTAGAATTTATATTAACGGCACTGGTATTTTATATAAGTTATGGGTGGCATTATCTTCTCATTGTTGTTGTAACGGTTGGATTATATATTTTGTTTACCATTAAGGCGAGTGATTGGCGTATTCGCATTCGACAAAAAATGAATACAGCGGATACTGAGGCGAATACTCGCGCTGTTGATTCTCTTTTGAATTTTGAAACGGTCAAATATTTTGGTAATGAAACTCTAGAAGCCGATCGATTTGATGCTTCTATGGTAGGTTATGAAAAAGCCGCAACAAAGATTTGGACATCTTTAAGCTGGCTTAATTTTGGTCAGACTCTTATCTTTGGTATTGGAATGACGATCATGATGCTGATGTCAGCTTATGAAGTTTTTTATAAGACACAAACTTTAGGAGATTTTGTTTTTATTAATGCGCTTTTAATGCAACTTTCCATTCCACTAAATTTTATTGGTTCAATGTATCGTGATATTCGACAAGGTTTAACGGATATTGAAGCAATGTTTGATCTTTTAGATGTTCAGAAAGAGATCGTTGATAAATCGGATGCTAAACCGTTAGAGATAAGCGATGGGACCATTTGTTTTCATCAGGTAAAGTTTTCCTATGATTCGAGACGTCAGATTCTCAGAGATATTGATTTTGAAGTTCCTGGAGGAAAAACAGTCGCTATTGTCGGTCCATCGGGTGCCGGTAAATCTACTATTTCTCGGTTGCTTTTTCGGTTTTATGATGTTGATGCAGGCTCTATCACAATTGATGGGCAGGATATTCGTGACGTAACACAAAAGAGTTTGCGTGAAGCGATTGGCATGGTCCCACAAGATACGGTGTTATTTAATGATACAATTGCCTATAATATTTGCTATGGGCGTCCAAGTGCTACAGATGAAGAGATGCGCAAAGCTGCTGAAATGGCACAAATATCAAAATTTATTGAAATTTTACCGGAAGGTTTTCAGTCTATGGTAGGAGAGCGAGGTCTCAAATTATCAGGTGGTGAAAAACAACGCGTGGCTATTGCAAGGACACTTTTAAAAGCTCCTCCACTTCTTATTCTAGATGAAGCAACGGCGGCTCTTGATACGGCGACGGAACAGGAAATTCAACAAGCATTGGATATTGTAAGCCGTGGACGTACAACATTGATTATTGCGCACCGTCTTTCTACTGTTATCAATGCGGATGAAATTTTAGTTCTTAAAAGTGGTCGTATTATTGAAAATGGGACGCATACAGAGCTTTTACGCAAGAAAGGTCTCTATGCTTCAATGTGGAATAAGCAGCTTGAAGCATCGCAAGCAGAAGAAAAATTACGTAAAATGCGTGAAGAAGATGAGACGAGTGTTGTTAATCGTAAAAAATAAATAGAGCAAAATGTAATCTATATCTTTATATGGAGTGATTGATTAAATACATAAAAAGACACAAGAGGAACAAAAAGCTTTGTTGCTTGTTTAAGTTTACGATGAATAGGAAATTATATGAGTATTCTGCAATCTTTCCATAATAGCTTTGTAACGGTTCATAAAGAAGGTTATCCTTTTATTGTAGCGTTTTTTGTTATTTCGCTCATTCTTGGTTGGATATGGAGTCCGTTGTTTTGGTTTGGTCTCGTTCTCACGGTGTGGTGTGTATACTTTTTCCGTGATCCAGATCGTGTGATCCCTTTGAATTCAAATTGGGTTATGTCGCCTGCAGATGGGCGTATTTCATTTGTGGAATCATGTGTTCCACCTGAAGAATTAGGATTAGGGAAAGATGAAATGATCCGTATTTCCATTTTTATGGATGTTTTTTCATGCCATATTAATCGTATTCCTATCAGTGGTACAGTAGAGTCTATCGTTTATCATCCAGGTCGATTTACCAATGCTGACTTTGATAAAGCTAGTCAGTTTAATGAGCGTAATGGGGTGGTAATTGATAGCAAACATGGTAAAATTGGTGTCGTACAAATAGCGGGAATGGTTGCGCGCCGGATTGTTTGCTGGTCAAAAGAAAACGATGCCGTTATAACTGGTGAGCGATTTGGATTGATTCGTTTTGGTTCTCGCCTTGATGTTTATATACCAACTGAAATGAAATTGCGTGTTGCAGTTGGACAGACAGCAATTGCTGGAGAAACAGTTTTGGGTTCTTTTGATGATAAGAGTGCCACAACGGACTTCAGATACGATTAGGACTCACAATGAAAAATTTTTCGCCATTTTCTTCATTCAATCCTGAGGGGCAGCATGATGATGTTGCAAATCGGCGGCGTTCACCTACATCAATGCGGTATGTCATTCCCAATATCATTACTATTTTAGCAATTTGTGCAGGGATGAGCAGCATTCGTTTGGCTTTTGAACATCGCTATGAAGCTGCTATTTTAATGGTGCTTTTGGCCGCAGTTTTAGATGGTGCTGATGGTCGCATTGCCCGTTTAATAGATGGTAGTTCATCTTTTGGGGCACAGATGGATTCTCTTGCTGATGTTATAAATTTTGGTGTTACCCCTGCACTCATTGTTTATTCTTTTATCTTGAATCAAGCGAATCATATTGGGTGGGTTGCTGCCCTTGTTTATTGTGTTGCTTGTTGTTTGCGATTAGCACGTTTTAATGTGATGTTAGATAACCCCAATATACCTAAGTGGCAGAGAAGTTATTTTGTTGGTGTTCCAGCACCAGCAGGAGCATTATTACTTTTATTGCCTACCTATTTAGGCACTCTTGGTTTGGTCCCCAATTGGGGGTGGGCATTATTTTTTAGTCTTTATACTGTAATTATTGCTTTTCTTTTGATTAGTCGTTTACCGGTATGGAATGCAAAAACAATTGATCAAAATTTAAGGCGCGATATCGTTATACCTTGCATGTTGGTCATTGTTATTTATGTCGGTTTTCTTGCGACTTACACATGGGAAACTTTATTGATTACAGCTGTTAGCTATATGATTTTTCTCCCTTGTAGTTTTATCGCTTATAATAAACGTGCTACTTTAGAAGAGAAAAAGGCTGATGCTAAAGCTATCCAAGAATTATAAAGTGCTTCATTCTTCTGTCGAAAAGCACAGGAAAAAGAGAGAGTCAAACGATTTACTTCTCATATGATGATCAATCAGGTACATGATAATCTACAAACCGATTTTTATGGACATTAAAGAGTTTTCCAGTTTCCTTTAAATCAGGTGATAACAAATGGACTATCTTTTTTGCAACCTCTTGTGGTAAAGGAAGAGTTTGTGGATCTTCACCGGGCATAGCTTCAGCGCGCATGGCAGTGCGTGTGGCACCAGGGTTGACACAATTAATCTTAATAGGGGTTTGTTTGAGTTCTTCTGCCCAACAGCGGGCAATCACCTCTAAAGCCGCTTTAGAGGCTGCATAAGCTCCCCAGAAAGGGCGCGCAGCATGCGCAACGCTTGAGGATAACAGGATGGCTCGTCCAGCATCAGATTCACGTAATAAAGGCTCAACGGCTTTCATTAAGCGCCATTGGCTGAAAAGATTTATTTGAAAAACATCTTCAAATACCGTGTTTTCTATATGCGCTATTGGTGAGAGTGTTCCAAGAATTCCTGCGTTTGCAACGATAATATCAAGTTTTTTCCAGCGTTTGGCAATTGAGATAGCAAGGGTATCGATGTTTTCCATATGATGCAAGTCAAGGGGAACAAGGGTTGCATGAGCTCCTTTTTCTCGGATTTGATTATCTAATTCAGTAAGTCCACTGACTGTTCGTGCAAGAGCAATAATATGAGCACCGCGTGCAGCAAGCTCGAGTGCCAAATAATAGCCAATCCCTCTTGATGCGCCAGTAACAAGTGCAACACGCCCATGGAGACTAAAGTCACGTTTTGTCATCATTAATCTCTTGTTTTAAGAACAGATGATTGATGAATTTTGGAGAGATTTTCTTGATCAACCAGATGCGTAGGATAATATCCAGTAAAATAATGGTCAGTAAATTGTGGATCGGCGTTATTCCGTTTTTCCCCTGCTACAGCAAGATATAATCCATCAGTTGAAAGAAATTCTAATGAATCCGCTCCAATAAAATCACACATAGATTTTAAATCTGGATATTGATTTGCTAAAAGGTTTTCAGCTTTAGGTGTATCAATACCATAAAAGTCAGGATAAAAAATCATAGGGCTAGAAATGCGCATATGAACTTCTTTTGCTCCTGCATCGCGAAGCATTCGTACAATTTTAAGGGATGTTGTTCCACGCACAATAGAGTCATCAACCAGAATAACACGTTTTCCTTCAATCACAGGACGGTTTGCCGAATGTTTTAACTTGACGCCAAAAGCGCGAATTTGTTGTGTTGGTTCGATAAAAGTGCGGCCAACATAGTGATTACGAATAATACCAAGCTCGAAGGGAATTCCAATTTCTTGTGCATAGCCAATTGCAGCAGGCGTTCCTCCATCAGGAACAGGAACCACAACATCACCCTCACAAGGGGCTTCCTGTGCTAAACGGATTCCCATATTTTTACGTGTTGTATAAACACTACGCCCTCCAACGATTGAGTCCGGGCGGGCAAAATAAACATATTCAAACAAGCAAAGTTTTTCTGGTTTTGTATTTTCTGGTTTTATAATTTTTTTCGTAATTTCCCCATTTTTTTGTATTTCACATATGATGATTTCTCCATTTTTAACATCACGGACATATTTTGCTCCAATAATATCAAGAGCACAAGTTTCAGAACAAAAGATAGGCTTACCATCAAGTTCCCCCATCACGAGAGGTCTAATTCCTGTTGGATCGCGTGCCGCAATAAGCTTTGTACGTGTGAGCGCTAACATAGCATACCCACCTTCTACTTGCCGAATCGCATCAACAAAACGATCAGAGGACGATTCATAACGTGAGCGGGCGATAAGATGGAGAAAAACTTCTGAATCTGACGTTGATTGACAGATAGCACCAGAAGCGATGAGTTCACGGCGTAATGTGAGACCATTGGTAAGATTACCATTATGCGCAATAGCAATACCTCCAACTTTCAATTCAGCAAAAAGGGGTTGAACATTGCGTAATGCCACTTCTCCAGTTGTTGAATAACGGGTATGTCCAATAGCACGATTTCCTGGTAAGCGGGCAAGTGTTGCAGGGTTTGTATAGTGATCGCCAACAAGACCTAAATGCTTTTCTTGATGAAATATTTTATTATGGTAAGAAACAATCCCAGCTGCTTCTTGCCCACGATGCTGAAGTGCGTGGAGTCCAAGAGCTGTTAATGTTGCGGCATCTTCATGCCCAAGAATACCAAAAACTCCACATTCTTCATGAAGGGTATCATCATCTAATGAAAATTCTTGACAGAAAACATCGCTTTTTATCATCATATTCTTTCAGTTGTGATATGGAGGAATCATTAATATCACATTTTACATCATTTAGTTCTCTTTCCTCATGAAAAACTATTCTCTATTTTTTGAAAATTATCTTTTCATGAGAGTGTTGCTCATACGTATGTTTATTGCTGTCTTTAAACAAATTTTCCGTCTTTTCGAGAACAGATCCAATATCTTTGGGGAGTATTTCCCAAACTTTTTGTCCCAATGAATCTAAAATAGGCCTTGTTTTTGCATTTTTTAACCAATTCGCTTGAAGCTCGGGTTTAATCAGTGCATTAAGCAGTAACATACCGATGACCATGATAAGTAAACCACGAAGTGCTCCAAAAATAAAACCAATAGCACGGTCAAGGATACCAATTCGACTATCAATAATAAAATCAGAGATCTTCATTGTAATAATTGAAGTAATAATGAGAACAATAATAAAAATTGTGACCAATGTTGTGATCAATGCAATCATTTTATTAGAGAGATATTGTTCAAAGAAAGGTAAGACAGGTTTGAATAAAAACAGTGTCGTAACAGCTGCAACTGCCCAAGAAATCAACGATAACACTTCACGTGAAAATCCTCGAAGCATAGCAAGAAAAGCGGACAACAGGATGATTACTACGACAATTCCATCAAGGATTGTTATGATCATTTGTTTGTTCCTTATACATAAAGTTGTGTTCTTTTAAGTCTGTGTGCAAATATATTTTTTGTTATGCCATTTTTTGTTCTTATAGCAAGGATCTTTTGTATTTTATAGAGTTTTTTCTATATTATCATATCTGTGGTGCAGATCATTTTTTACTTACGGTAAGAGTAGCAACGAGTTCGGGAAGGTCGGAGAAAGTTTTTTGTTGAAAGTTGAGCGACTTCATCATTTCGGTTGTTGTTGTGGGGTGAAAGGCTCCTTGAAAGCCGAGTTTTTTTGCTTCATTGATGCGCTGTGCTGAATGTGCAACAGCGCGGGTAGCTCCTGAAAGACTGACTTCACCAAAATATACATAATCCGTTGGCAATGCGATATTGGCAAGAGAAGATACCAAAGCAGCGGCTACAGCTAAATCAGCAGCAGGTTCTGATATGCGATATCCACCTGCCACGTTCAGATAGACATCATGCTGTCCAAAACGAATGCCACAATGAGCTTCTAAAACGGCAAGAATCATAGAAAGGCGATTTCCATCCCATCCGACAACCGCACGTCTTGGTGTCCCAAGGGAAGAAGGAGCAACAAGCGCTTGAATTTCTACGAGTATCGGGCGTGTCCCTTCCATTCCTGCAAAAACAGCAGCGCCTGGTGCTTTTTCATTACGTTCCCCTAAAAATAATTCAGATGGATTTATCACTTCGCGTAATCCTTTATCAGACATTTCAAAGACACCAATTTCATCTGTTGGTCCGAAGCGATTTTTTACAGTTCTAAGAATGCGATAATGATGTCCTCCTTCACCCTCAAAATAGAGAACGCCATCAACCATATGTTCAACGACTCGAGGACCAGCAATTTGTCCATCTTTTGTAACATGCCCAACAAGAACAACGGCGGCTCCTGTTTTCTTGGCAAAGCGGATCATTGCTTGAGCACCGATACGTACTTGTGTGACAGTGCCAGGTGCTGAATCTGCTGTATCTGACCATAGGGTTTGAATCGAATCGATAATCACCATATCAAGGTTTTTATGTTCGCTTAAGGTTGCCAGAATATCTTCAACATTGGTTTCAGCAGCAAGTTTCACTTCTGTATTGTTAGCTTCAAGCCTTTGTGCGCGCAGACAAATTTGCGCAATAGCCTCTTCACCTGAAACATAGATGACATTATATCCTTTACGTGATAAAGCAGCGGCTGTTTGTGTCAGCAATGTTGATTTACCAATACCCGGATCACCTCCAACAAGGAGTGCTGATCCACGGACAAAGCCCCCACCGGTAACACGATCAAGTTCAGCAATACCAGAATGAATACGTGGAGCATCTTCGATATTTCCAGAAAGAGATGTGAGTGTGACAATGCGTCCTTTACGAGCATTCTGCTTAGGACCACTTCCTATGCCGCTATTTATAGTTTCTTCGATAAGGGAATTCCATTCCCCACAAGCGCTACATTTTCCTGCCCAACGGGAATGGATGGTTCCGCAATTTTGACAGATAAATTGAATACGATTACGCGCCATGTCGATTTAACCAATTTGCTCTGGAAGGTAATTGCTATCGGCCAGATCACTAAAGCGTGTGAAATCAGATTGAAAGGCAAGGGGCACGATTCCTGTCGGCCCATGGCGCTGTTTTGCAATAATAACGTCAGCTTTTCCAAAAGCTTTATCCATTATTTCTTGCCATTTCGTATGTTCCAAGCTACCTAGTTTTGGTTCTTCATTTTTGAGATAGTATTCTTCGCGATAGACAAACAGAACGATATCGGCATCTTGCTCAATTGAACCAGATTCACGTAAATCTGAGAGCTGTGGACGTTTATCTGTTCTATTTTCTACTTGACGAGAAAGTTGAGAGAGAGCGATAATAGGAATATTCAATTCTTTTGCTAATGCTTTTAATCCTGTGGTAATTTCTGTGATCTCTTGAACACGATTTTCTGATGAACGCTTTGAACTGCTTGTCATGAGTTGGATATAGTCAATAAACAAGATATCTAAACCATGTTGCCGCTTGAGACGCCGCGCACGAGCAGCTAATTGCGTAATTGATATTCCCCCAGTTTGATCAATATAAAGTGGTGCCTTTTGTAGTTGGTTCACCGCACGAATAATTTTTGAAAATTGTTCATCTGAAATATTGCCACGCCGAATATCAGAAGAAGAGACTTCTGTTTGTTCAGAAATAATACGGGTTGCAAGCTGTTCGGATGACATCTCAAGTGAGAAGAATCCCACAATGCCGCCTTCATTTTCTTGGATATTGGCATTACGATTATAAGCATTAGCAATATTAAAGGCAATATTGGTAGCCAGTGAGGTTTTACCCATACCAGGGCGGCCCGCAAGGATAATTAAGTCAGATGCTTGTAATCCTCCCATTTTTTCATCAAGTGTTTTAATATGGGTGGCTATCCCTGATAATTGTGAAGAGCGCTTTTTCGCAGCACTTGCCATATCGATAGCTTTTTTAATAGCCTCATTAAAATTTTCAAATCCACCTCCATATTTCCCTTTTTCTGCTAGCTCAAATAACTGATTTTCAACAGTTTCAATTTGTTGGGTAGGTGTGAGTTCTACAGGAGCATCAAAGGCTGTATTGACAACTTGAGTTCCAAGGTTAATCAAAGACCGTCGGATAAAGAGATCGTAAATGACGCGTCCATAATCTTCAGCGTTAATAATAGTGACTGCCTCTGTGGCTAAGCGAACAACATATTGGTATACAGTAATATCTCCAATTTTTTCTTCCATTTGGATATAGGGCTTGATTGTAACTGGATCTACACGTTTTCCTATTTTAATAAGGTGAGATAAAACATGATAAATTTTTTGATGCAATGGTTCAAAAAAATGTTCTGGTTTTAGAAAATCTGAAACGCGGTCAAGAGAATCATTGTTGATAAAGATGGCACCAAGCAATGCCTGTTCAGCTTCAATATTATGCGGAAGTTGCCGAAAAGAAGGAGAATCCTCTTTCTTTGAAGAGCTGACATTAACAACGTTAGTTTCTTCCATAATATTTTTCCACTAAAATTCTAAGTCTAGCTACTTTAGGCGATAAATTGAAAATCGTATAATTAAAAGAATAGAGCTACAAATCTTCATTTTAAGTTAAAATTATATAATTTTTTAAAACTCTCTTTTCGTTCCTCATTTATCATTTGTGTATTATTTATATAACGTCTATCTATTTTATTTTATAATATGTGATTTTAAAGTGGAAGTTTTGCTACTCTAAATTTAAGTATTTTTAAGTTACTTAACCTTAAAATTCCAATATCTGTGTAAGTAGAATTATTTTTTTATAACTGAAATTATTTCAGATCATGTGAGGATATAATCAACTTAACGCTCATACAAACTTTAGCCTTAAGGGTAGAACTTTAAATTATTTTTGCTTTATATGCTGGAAAAAAAAAGACATTTCACTCTTAGTGATATTATCATTCTCGGCATGTAATGCCTTTAAATAATATATTTCTAATTCTTTCATAAAAATTAGGTTCTTTATGTACGATAGCCATAAAATACTCACTTTTAAAGTGTGAGTATTTTATGAGCGATATTTAAAATGGAATAAAAAATATAAAACAGAAAGCAAAAATAGCAATTAAGCTTCTTGATGAGAACTGTTTATATCGTTGTCATTAATTTCTTCTGCCAATAATTCTTCCTGACTTTCTTCTAATAATTCTTCTTGAATATTATATATTTCTTTAGCCGAAGTGAGGGTTTCACCTTCTGCTTGGCGTTGTGCTTCACTGGTAGAACGCGCAACATTAATAATCACAGAAATTTGAACCTCTGGATGTAAGCTAAGAGTGATAGTGTGAAGACCGATCATTTTTATTGGATGATTAAGTTCGATTTGATTTCTTCCAATAGAAAAGCCTTCATCTGTTATGATTTCAGCAATATCACGTGTTGACACAGAACCATAAAGTTGTCCTGTTTCACCAGCAGAACGAACAACAATGAATGATTGTCCATCAAGTTTTTCAGCAATTTTTTGCGCTTCGCTTTTGCGTTCAAGATTACGTGCTTCAAGTTGTGCACGTTGTACCTCAAAATGTTTTTTATTAGCTTCATTTGCGCGTAAAGCTTTACCTTGAGGCAAGAGAAAATTACGCGCATAACCATCTTTAACTGAGACAATATCACCCATCTGACCAAGACGAGGAATGCGCTCAAGTAAAATAATATCCATAGTTTTTCCTTTCGAACAAATAAATTTAGTGGAGTTTTTTGCGTGATTGAAAATTGTATTGAATAGCAGCCCAAATTCCCATCAAAAGCATCATGAAAACAATAGGTGGAGTAAAAACGACTGTAAAAATAGCAATATAAACAAGAGAAAGTATAATAATTCGACCGTTTACCCCTTTTGTAATATTGTGAAGATATGCTAGACCGCTAATTAATATGATGACAATGTATGCAGTACTAAAGACACGGGTACTCAAGTTAAGAGAAGCGCTCAACTCAATCATCGATGCTATGCAAACAATAATAAAAATAATAATTCCAGAAATTGGAAGGCGGAGAGTTTGGCTCCAATCATCACGGGGTCTTTTCAGCCATTTCATATGTTGTGCTGCTATCATGGAAAAGTAAAGGTTACCAATGAGAAAAACCAAACTATAAATAGTCAAAGAAAAAGCAGTAAAAGTTGCTGTATGCGTCATTAAAAGCTCATTAAAAGCGCGTATATCGGCTTCTTTTATTGACTGTGTTTGTTGCAGAGTTTGTGCTATGTTTTCGGTGATTTTTTTTGCAACGATGGGTGTGGAAGGACGTGTTTGAACATAAAGCCCAATGAAAGTTGCTATAAGAGCGATAAAATTAGTTAAATGAAAAATAACCGATGATAATGGATACCATATCAGTTCGTTTTCTTTTTGCGCTGGTCGTGCAAGCCCAAGAAGCCAAGAAGCATAGACAGCAGGAAGGAAAAATAAGAACATAAAGCCAAGAGCAATATAGGTATTAGTGGTTATGATAAGAACAACAGTGGCACTTATGAGGGCGATGAGACTGGCTAATGTTCCTTGACCGAACGCAACAATAAAAATTGGCAATGAAAGAAAGCAGCCAAGAAGAAGAGAAAAAAAGGGCGCGATATTTGCAACACTGATGATTGCCAGTCCTATCACAACAGCAAATAATCCTGCCAAAATACCGGTTAATATCTCATAAGTACGATTTTTTTTCATTTATTGCTGTCCTGCTTTCTGCAGTTAGAGGCGTGTCAATACCCCAACTTTGACATTTAATAGCTTAACATAGGATACAACAAGCTATTTTTTAACCATATAAGAAAAGCAACTGGAGAAACTCTCCAGTTGCTTAGCGTATTGATTGCTTACTTTATAACGTACGGAAGTAAGCCTAAAAAGCGAGCACGTTTGATAGCATTAGCTAATTCACGCTGTTTTTTCTGACTAACAGCAGTAATCCGTGAAGGAACAATTTTCCCACGTTCGGAAATATAACGTTGTAACAACTTGATGTCTTTATAATCAATTTTGGGAGCATTGGTCCCTGAAAAAGGACATGTTTTACGACGACGATGAAAGGGGCGACGTGCAGAGTTTTGATTAGTATCAGTCATCATTCTACCCCTTCTATAGTATTTTCACGTTGACGACGTGGAAAACGAGGACGCTCTTCATCATGTCCAATGTGACTATTGCGATCAAGGTGTGAGAGCATAGCAGATTTTTCTTTTTCGTGTTTTTCTACGCGAATGGTCATATAACGCAAAATATCTTCATTGATGCGCATCTGACGCTCCACTTCAGCAATTGCTGAAGCTGGTGCATCAATATTGACTAAGACATAATAAGCTTTACGGTTTTTACGAATACGGTAAGCAAGAGGACGAAGTCCCCAATTTTCTATACGCCCAACTTTTCCACCATGCGCTTCAATGACACCTTTGTAGAGACTCAAAAGTTCATCAACTTGCTGCGGTGCAATGTCTTGTCGGGCAAGGAACATATGTTCATAAAGAGCCATTGTTTTGCCTTTCTTCAATTAAATTTCACCGGTTTTAGCGCAAAGCCTCTGCGACTTGTCTTTTTTGGAAATCCAAAGAAGAAAGGACGCGTTTACAATTCGAGACATCTCAGAGCGGAGATACGGGAGGCCGGAAACATTGTATTTCCTACTGATATTTTTCAGCCCTCCGTTCAACCTCCAGCTAAAGTGCCGGCAACGAATATTTCATATCTACAGGTTATCTTTTAAAATAGCAAGTTTATGCACACAAAAAAATTGATTTGTTAAATCTTGATATATTTCCTTCTTCTACAAAAAGATAATACTGTAATATAAAGGCAAAGGAGGGAAAAATGGACTTTTTAAACCAGATTGATGTTACACTCTTTGAAATGTTTGTCGGCAATCATCAAGCTTGGTCGATTGTAGTTTTGTTTAGTATTTTTTGTGCAAAGTTTTTAATTTATATTATTCCTCTCCATCTTTGTGCGTTGTGGTTTTGTGGTGGGGAGAGGGAACGGTGTGTTGTGCTAAGCATTTGCATGAGTATTTGTGCATCTCTTTTCATAGGTTATCTCATTTCTCTTTTTTATTTTCATCCTCGCCCATTCGTGGTAGGGCTGACGACACCGCTTATTCAACATCGTGCAACAGCTTCTTTTCCTAGTAATCATGCCTTAACCATTGCATCTTATGCAGCTAACTTTTATTTTTACCGATACAAAGTTACTTTTAAATTTGCCACCGTATTTTTGTGTTTGATCTGTTGGGCGCGCATCTTTGTGGGTGTACATTATCCCTTTGATATTTTAGCAGGTGCACTTTTAGGAAGTCTCATAAGTTTGGGTGTTATTCAGTTTATAGCACCCTATTTTCCTAAGTTTTTATATCAAATTCCGCCCTTAAAATATAATTTTAGGTGTGGTATTCGTTTTAAATAAAGGGCTTTATATTGATTTGTGCGGATGAATAAGGTCAAAAGAAAATAATTTAATTGTACAGTTTTAGGAGTTGATAAATGGGTGCAGCTTTTATTTTTCCAGGGCAGGGGAGTCAACTTGTTGGTATGGGGAAAGCGCTTGCAGAGCAATTTATTGTCGCACGGATGGTTTTCGAGGAAGTTGATGATGCTTTGGGTGAGAAATTATCAAAGATCATTTTTGAGGGACCAGCAGATGTTTTAACGTTAACAGCAAATGCACAACCGGCATTAATGGCTGTATCTATGGCTGTTATTCGTGTGATGAAACAATTAGGGCTTCGTATAGAAGAAAAGGTAAGGTTTGTTGCTGGTCATTCTTTAGGCGAATATTCGGCTCTTTGTGCTGCAGGTACATTTACTCTCACAGATACGGCAAGACTTTTGCGTATTCGTGGCAATGCTATGCAGGATGCTGTCGCGGTTGGTGAAGGTTCTATGGCTGCATTAATTGGTTTAGAAGAGCACATTGTGGAAGAAATTTGTGAAACTGTTTCTGGAGAAGGACTATGTCAGATTGCTAATGATAATGGTGGTGGGCAAATTGTTATTTCCGGTAAAGCAAAAGCAGTTGAGGCAGCGGTAGAGATTGCATCAACAAAAGGTGCAAAACGTGCACTTCTTCTTCCTGTTTCTGCACCTTTTCATTCATCTTTAATGCAACCTGCTGGTGATGCCATGAAGAAAGCACTTTTGACTGTTAACAAAATGTCCCCTATTGTTCCTTTGATTGCCAATGTTTCTGTTGCACCTGAGAGCAATCCAGAGCGTATTACTACTCTTCTTGTCCAACAAGTGACTGGGAGGGTGCGATGGCGTGAAACAATAGAATGGATCGCTGCGAATGGGGTTGATACGCTTTTTGAAGTTGGTTCTGGAAAAGTATTAACAGGTTTAACGCGTCGTATTAACAAAGATATAAAGGGGGTAACAATTGGAACAGTTGATGAAATAGAATCAGCGCTAGGCATGCTTGGCGTTTAATCTATAAGGAGTTTAAAAATGTTTAGATTAACAGGACGTAAAGCTCTTGTAACGGGGGCTTCGGGAGGAATTGGTGAGGCAATTGCACGCTGCTTTCATGCACAAGGAGCTATTGTTGGACTTCATGGAACACGTGAAGAAAAGCTCAGAGAAGTGGCGGCAGAATTAGGGCAGAATGTTTTTGTATTTCCCGCTAATCTTTCTGAACGCCAATCGGTTAAACAATTGGCTGAAGTTGCAGAGAGAAAAATGGATGGCGTCGATATTTTGGTTAACAATGCGGGAATCACTAGGGATGGTCTTTTTGTGCGTATGCAAGATAAAGACTGGGATGATGTTTTAGAAGTTAACCTAACAGCTGCTTCTCTTTTGACGCGTGAATTAATACATTCTATGATGCGCCGCCGTTATGGAAGGGTTATTAACATTACATCTGTTGTTGGTGTTGTGGGAAACCCTGGACAAACGAATTATTGTGCTGCAAAAGCAGGCTTGATAGGTTTTTCTAAAGCATTGGCACAAGAAATTGCTTCGCGAAACATCACTGTCAATTGTATTGCTCCAGGATTTATTAAATCCGCAATGACAGACAAGCTTAATGAAAAGCAAAAAGAAGCCATTATGGCTGCGATTCCGATGAAACGTATGGGAAGTGGGCAAGAAATAGCCGCTACTGCTGTTTATTTAGCAAGCGATGAAGCAGCCTATACGACAGGTCAAACACTCCATATCAATGGTGGAATGGCAATGATTTGAGTATTTATTTTATTCCACATTGATTTATGAGTTGTATTATTTTAGATAGTAACGATTGAAATGGATAGATGCATCTATTTCTTTAATATGGTCGTTGATCAATTGATGTCGGAATGTCAGATTGGTTCATTTTGTAGGGGATATCCACAGGATGTTTTAAATCATTACTAAAATCTTTTAAAGTAATGCATCTATTGCTTGATTAGATGAACCGATATAGTTAACCAAATTATAGGAAATATAAATTCGAGGATTTCAACATGAGTGATACAGTAGAGCGCGTTAAGAAAATTATCGTGGAACATCTTGGGGTTAATGCTGATAAAGTTGTAGAAAATGCAAGCTTTATCGATGATCTAGGGGCTGATAGCCTTGATACGGTTGAACTCGTTATGGCTTTTGAAGAAGAGTTTGGGGTAGAAATTCCAGATGAAGCTGCTGAAACGATTTTTACAGTTGGCGATGCAGTCAAGTTCATTGATAAAGCTTCTGCGTGATTACTAAAGGGCAAAGGCATAAATTGCTTTTGCCTATATTCTTCGGAGCTCTTTTGAAAAGAGAGCTTTGAGAGGTGAAGTTTAGTTCAAGGTTAGAAGTTATGAGACGTGTTGTTGTTACTGGTTTAGGGTTGGTATCTCCATTAGCTGGTAATACTGAATATAGTTGGAAACGACTTCTTGAAGGAAGAAGTGGTGTCCGACGTATCACTGAGTTTGATGTGTCAGATTTGCCATGCCAGATTGCTGCGCGTATCCCCTTAGGGGATGGAACAGAGGGGACTTATAATGCTGATTTGTATATGGAACCTAAAGAGCAACGTAAAGTTGATGCATTTATTGTTTATGCAATGGCAGCTGCTAACCAAGCGCTTGCAGATGCCGAATGGTTTCCTAAGAGTGATGAAGATCAGATTTGTACAGGCGTGTTAATTGGTTCGGGAATTGGGGGAGTTGAGGGTATTGTTGAAGCTGGTTATACGCTTCGTGATAAGGGCCCACGTCGTGTTTCTCCTTTTTTTATTCCAGGTCGTTTGATTAATCTTGCTTCTGGTTATGTGTCTATTCAATATGGTTTACGGGGGCCTAATCATTCTGTTGTAACGGCTTGTTCAACAGGGGCGCATGCGATTGGTGATGCGGTACGTTTGATTATGTTTGGTGATGCAGATGTCATGGTGGCAGGGGGAACCGAATCTCCAATAAATCGGATATCTCTTGCAGGTTTTGCAGCTTGTAGAGCTCTTTCCACTTGTCGCAATGATGATCCTGAACGGGCGTCACGTCCTTATGATACTGATCGTGATGGTTTTGTGATGGGGGAAGGAGCAGCTGTTGTTGTTTTAGAAGAGCTGGAACATGCCAAAAAACGAGGAGCGCGTATTTATGCTGAGGTTATTGGCTATGGTTTATCTGGTGACGCTTACCACATTACAGCGCCTTCAGAAAGTGGTGAAGGGGCTCAGCGTAGTATGATAGCTGCTCTTAAGCGTGCACAAGTGAATGTAAGTGAACTTGATTATATTAATGCTCATGGTACATCTACGATGGCTGATTCCATAGAGCTAGCGGCTGTTGAGCGTGTTTTAGGGAGTTATGCACCACAAGTTTCTATGTCATCAACGAAATCATCTATCGGGCATTTACTTGGTGCAGCCGGTGCTGCTGAGGCTATTTTTTCTATTTTAGCTATACGGGATAATATAGCCCCAGCGACACTTAATCTTGACAATCCATCGATTGAAACGAAAATCGATCTTGTACCACACAAACCGCGTGAACGAAAGATTGATACGATTCTTTCTAATTCTTTTGGATTTGGTGGGACAAATGCATCGTTGGTGATGCGACGTTTTAGGGGATAATAAGTATTTTTATTTAATTTTTGCTTTTGAGTTTTCTACTTTATTATAAGGTGAATAAGAAATTATAATATTATCCTTAATCGCTATTGAGGGGTTATGTCCGATGTGAAAAATGGAAAATCATTAAAGGACGTAAGTGATTCCTCTTCGAATCATTTAGCAGATAGTTATGACATGTTAATACATAAAAAACGAAAGAAATCATCTATCGTCCGTAATCCGTTGGTCATTCTCGGTCATTTTTTTCTTATGCTGATTGTGATTATTCTTTTTGCCATAAGTATTCCTCTTTATATTGGAAAAAGTATTTTTGAAGAAAAGGGAAAAATTGAGGAAGAACAAATTGTTTTTATCCATCCTGGTACCGGAATTCGTGAAATTGCTTCATTGCTAGAAAAACGTGGTTTCATTCGATCATCAGATATTTTTGTTTATGGGGTTGGTTATCACCAAAAAACAACGCATCTGAAGGCTGGTGAATATTTAATTCCAGCTCATGCTTCGATGCAGGATATTATGGATATTCTTGTGAAAGGAAAATCTATAGAGTATACATTTACAGTACCTGAAGGTTTAACGGTTCAGCAAGTTTTCGATCGATTAGCTGCGAATGAAATTTTGATTGGAGACCTTCCAAAAATTTTGCCTCCAGAAGGTTATTTAATGACGGATACTGTTCGTTTTATTCGGGGAACAACGCGTAAAGAGATTGTAAACAGGTTGCGTGAAGGACAGACAAAATTAATTCATGCTATATGGGCTACGCGTTCACCTAATTTACCTATTAAATCAATTGATGAATTTGTTATATTAGCCTCAATTGTTGAGAAAGAAACGGGAATTGCAGCAGAAAGACCAATGGTTGCTGCGGTATTTTATAACCGCCTTACAAAGCATATGCGTCTTCAATCGGATCCAACAGTAATTTATGGTCTCTTCGGAGGAAAAGGAAAACCATCCGGTCGTGCAATTTATCGTTCAGATCTTGAGAAGGAAACACCATATAATACTTATAAAATTAATGGTTTGCCCCCAACGGCTATTGCAAATCCAGGTCGAGATTCTTTAAAAGCGGTGGCACATCCACCAAGCAGTGATGCACTTTATTTTGTTGCTGATGGTTCAGGAGGGCATGTTTTTTCTCGAACTTTAGAAGAACATAATATGAATGTTCGCAAGTGGCGAGAATTAAAGGCAAAACATTGAATTTATAGTGATAACACCTCTTTTTGCATCGTAAATGAAAATCTCAAATATAGTAAAATTTTTCTATTTAAACTTTTTATGAGAATGATAAAAAATTATTTCCTTGTCTGTCACAAGTGGGATTAGCGTATGGATAAAAATATTTAAGAAAGAAGTGAATACACTGCTAATACCTTATCTCAAAAAAGAGCAGAATAACATTGAGAATTGCTAAGAAAACACATTGATTAGGGGAAAGGTTGAGATAATGTATAATTCAAACTTTGGAGAAACATTTATGAACAAAGTAGAGTGATGTAATGACAGTCTTTGAAAGTAAATTGAGTACTATAAAAATGAATCAACGCCGCGGTTTTTTATTTATTCTCTCTTCACCTTCAGGTGCTGGTAAATCAACAATTTCTCGATTACTTCTAAAAGAGGGACAATTAGAGCTTTCCGTAAGTATGACCACAAGGAAAAGGCGTCCTAGTGAAGTAGATGGGCTGCATTATTACTTTATTTCAAAAGAAGAGTTTGAATATAAGCGTGATAGGGATGAATTTATTGAGTGGGCAGAAGTTCACGGAAATTATTATGGCACTTTACGTGAAACTGTTGAAAGCGCATTGAATGCTGGCCAAGATATGTTATTTGATATTGATTATCAAGGTACCGAGCAGCTGCAAAAAAAGATGCTAGGAGACACTGTATCTGTTTTTATTCTTCCACCATCAATGAAAGAGCTTGTTTCGCGTTTACATCGTCGAGCAGAAGATAGTCAAGATACTATCAATTTGCGATTGGAAAATGCACGAACGGAGTTAAAGCATTGGCTTTCTTATGATTATGTTGTGATTAACGAAGATTTAGATCAGTCTTTATCTTTTATTAAATCAATTTATTTAGCTGAAACCGTAAAACGTGAGCGTTGTTCTTATCTTGGCTCTTTTGTTGATGGGCTTATTGCTGAAAAAATCGATAAATGTTGTGATTAAAAAAGGTTTTATAACACAAAGTGCATTTTTTAGAGCACTAGATGCGCTAAAGTTACAAATTCAGAAATCGAGAGCGTTTCAGCACGGCGCGTTCCATCAATTCCAGCTTTTTCTAATAGCTCTTCACCTCCAAGTATTTTGAGATTTTGACGAAGCATTTTTCGTCTTTGCCCAAAGGCGGTTTTTGTGATGAGGCTTAGTTTTTGTGCAGAGCAGGAAAGAGGTTGTATTCGCGGAATAATATGAACAACGGAAGACGTTACTTTAGGTATTGGTATGAAGGCTTGAGGGGGGACATCAAAAGCAATTTTAGCAGTGGTACGCCAGCCAGTTAAGACACTAAGACGTCCATAATGAGTAGATTGAGGTTTAGCTGTAATCCGTTTGGCAACTTCACGTTGAAACATCAATGTCATTGATTCATAAAAAGGAGGCCATGGTTCAGTCAAAAGCCAATTTAATAAGAGTTGTGTCCCAATATTATAGGGAAGATTTGCAATAATGCGCGGTTTTACAGGGCTTGTTTCAAAGAGTTTTGAGAAATCTTGCTTCAGTGCATCATTACAAATAACTTTTAATTTTTTAGGATAGTGTTTTTCTATTTCTAAGAGAGCCGGTATGCAGCGCTCATCGCGTTCTATTGCTGTTACAATGGCACCCTTTGCTAGCAAGGCACGTGTGAGACCTCCAGGACCAGGACCAATTTCAAGAACAGGTTTTCCTTCTATATTGCCTGCTTGATGAGCAATTTTAGATGTTAAATTAAGATCAAAAAGAAAATTCTGCCCCAAAGATTTATGCGTTTGTAATCCATATATATCAATGACCTCACGCAGAGGAGGGAGATTATCTATTGGCATGGGTTTAAACTATTTTTTGCAAGTTGATTTGCAAGTTTAAGAGCAGCAATAAAGCTTTCGGGAGAGGCTATCCCTTTATCAGCAATGTCAAAAGCAGTTCCGTGATCTGGAGACGTGCGAATAAAAGGTAGACCTAACGTGACATTAACAGTGCTATCAAAGTCTAATGTCTTAACAGGGATAAGGGCTTGATCATGATACATACAAATGGCAACGTCATATGCTTTTCTTGCGCATTCATGGAACATTGTGTCGGCAGGCAGCGGGCCTGCAATATTGAGTCCTTTCTTTTTAAGATATTCAATAACAGGAGTGATAACTTCAATATCTTCTTTTCCCATAGCACCTCCTTCTCCAGCATGAGGATTAAGACCAGCAACAGCTAGTCGGGGTGATGTTATTTTAAACCTTGTTTTTAAGTCATATTCAGTAATAAGTACCGTTTGAATAATTAAATCACGGGTAAGCTGTGAAGGAACATTTTTAAATGGAATATGAACAGTTATTGGTACTGTTTTTAATCGAGGTCCTGCTAACATCATAACTGGATGATAACATTTATGAAAAGCTTTATGGGCTAAATCGGCTAAAAATTCTGTATGACCTGGAAATCGAAAACCGGCATCATAAAGACTCTTTTTTGCAATAGGACAAGTGATAAGTGCACATGCACGGCCATTTTGAATCAATTGAACACAGCGTTTAATTGCTTCAATAATTCCAGCTGTATTTTTCGATGAAGGTATACCTAATTGATCACTTTGTTTGTTTTTTAACGGTATGATAGGAAGAGCTTTTTGAAAATTTTTTGCAGGATTATTGATTAAAACAGATTGCACCTCAACATCAATCTGTAAAAAACGAGCGCGCGAACGAATAACATCTGGATCAGCAAGAAGTACAAAAGGTGGAATTTGGCGCGTAACACGCAAATTCCACGCTTTTAGTACTATTTCAGGACCAATTCCGGCAGGATCACCACCGCTAACAATAAGAGCAGCCATTATGAATTTTGAATGCGTGCCACTCGGCGCAGTTCTTCTAAATATTTGTCGCTTAATTCTTCAAGTTTTTGCGGGCTTCTTTTTTTACTATCTTGAAGAGAAAATATCAGTCGAGCGACATAATCATCAGAAACTCTTTTTATTTTGCAGACAGCAATTGCTTCGATTCCATCAGATGTTTCTTGTAATTTTGTCATTTTTCCAGCAGGCGTTTCAAGAATAGCTTGTTCCCATGCATTAGGAAGTTGTGGCTCCAGAAACTTTCCTAAGTGGCGGATAGTAACGTCTAAAATACCTCTTGCTTGATTGTGAGCATTGGCACATCCACGGAAATGTGCGCGAAAATTACTTGCTTCTCTTTGACGTCTTTCAAAGATCTCTGAACGACGATGTGCAGGAATGACAAAAACAATTCGCTGTAATGTATATTCGTTGGTTGAAGGTTTTACACCACCATTTTTTAATATTCTGCGTACAGCTTCTTGTTCGCTAATCATACCTGTTTCAGCTTGATAGCGTGCGCTAACAAGACGCCCCCATCCTATTTGTCCACGGATGTAATCTTTAAAGTGTTGCACTGTGATCTCAGTTTGGATCAGAATCTGGTTGAGCTGATCAATCGTCATATTATTTTGTGTCGCAAAATTCTCAAAAGCTCTATCAACTTCATCATTGCTTACTTCAATATTACGACGTTTTATTTCAATATTTTTTAGCTTTTCATCAATAAGCTCTTTTTTAGCCTGTGCCACCAAATTGCCTTGCTTTTGTTGTAGCCTGAGAAAAGCAAGGCGTCTTTGTATATCATAATTTGTGATGGGGTTGCCATTAACTGTAACAACAATAGAAGTCTGCGCAAAGACTGTCGGAATCAAAAATCCATTTATTAGCAGGCTACTTACGCTCAAAGATGCAATATAAAATAAAGCAAGAAAACGCTTTTTCAATTTATTCATGTAAATAGGCTTTCGCATTGTTTATTAATTCTCATCAACAACTTAAAATACACGCTTTCTTTCATAAAAACAATGATAAGTTAAATGACTGATACATTCCCTTTATAAATTAATCTATCTTTTTTCCGATATCTGCAATCGTACGCAATGAAAGAGAGAAATTAAAGTTTTGCAAGGGTGCTTTCCTGCCTGGATTCGTTACCTGTTGATAACCGAATGTTAACCCGAAACATTCATCCATATAACTCAAGCTAATTCCTCGCTTTATAAATGTACCAGATACTAAATCATAACCGGCGTTGCTATTAATGGACCAATAATCTGCTAATTTAAGTCCTGTTTGAAAAGAAATTTCTTGGCGCTCTTGAGAATATTCATAATCTGGTTGCTTTGCGATATAGGCATATTGTAGAGCCGCCCAAAAATTTTGCCATTTTTGTGATGCTTCGATTTCACTACGGCGGATTTTTCCTGTTTTTTTGTCAAAGCGTCCACGCGTTTCTAAGGAAAAACCACTTTTATGGGTTGTACCAAACATTGCAACATAGTCTGAACGTTTTGCCTCTAAGCTAGAATGAGTACCGACATTGATAAAGTCCTTTTCTGCAAAAGAATTCTTTCCTGCTAGATGGAAGGATTGTCCAATGAGACCATAAAGAGACCAATTATCATTAAGGC
Organism: Bartonella sp. CM86QHHN; assembly: GCF_042194695.1. NCBI lineage: Bacteria > Pseudomonadati > Pseudomonadota > Alphaproteobacteria > Hyphomicrobiales > Bartonellaceae > Bartonella > Bartonella sp. CM86QHHN. The sequence continues at coordinate 12,499 of NZ_JBHIND010000017.1, read as the reverse complement.
TTCCAGAATATCTTATACCTATATTGGCTCTTGTACCACCTTCTACACGATCATAACCAGAAAATTTGTCTCGTTGAAAGAGAGTGGTTGCATCAAAGACAAAGCTTTGAGCATCTTCATTAGGAATTTGTCCAATAGATTGTTCATTATTGCGTATAAAAATTTGTGCAGTTGGTTCTATAATATGTGTAGAATGATCAGCTGTAATGAGGAAGGGATAACGTAGTTCCAACCCTGCTGTTGCCATGCCACGAATTGCTGAACCATGAATTGCGGATAAGGCATTGTTTTCTATAGAATCTGTGTGATTTTCGCTTGCATTGGTTGTAATGATATCAGCTCGTAGAGAGAGAAGAGGGGTTAAGATGAGTCCGTTGTGCGTGTTGAAGCGCTTTTTCCACTGAAGCTCGTTTGTTAAACGCAAACTATTTCCAGCCATACCAGAAAGTTTTACTGTGTTGAGAGGGTTTCCGTTCTGGTCGGGTGAACTGAAGTCAGCATGGCGACGATAAACTGATTGCATATTACTATGGAAGGTAAGCTCTCCATTATAAATGGGTTCATCTGGTGTGAAAAAATAATCGATGCGTGGTAAGACCCACGCTTGTCGAGAGTGACGTTCATAATGAGGATCATTCAGTATTGAATCTTGAACTTTAAAATGATAAAAACGCATATCAAAATAATTTTTTCCTGCAAGACCATTCAAATAGATCTGAGAAAGTTGTGTAGGATTGTTATAGTTTTCAAGTTTATAGGCACGACTAAAATGCCGATCCGATTGTGCAAGAATATCCCATCCATAAGTCCAGTGTGAGTTAATACGAAAATCCCCCTTTGTCGCCAGCATATAACGGTTTTTATGTTGGGCATCAATCGTATCATTATCAAATCTATGCGGTTTCATTTGATATATATGAGCAAAGCGAATGTTATAACGGCCCGTTTTTAAACGCTGACGCCATTCCCCTTCGGTTAAAAGCCCTTGTTGGGTATAAACCGTAGAAGAAAGGGTAAAATCATAATGGGGGGCGAGATTCCAGAAATAAGAATTCTTTATCCCCATACCGAGATAATCAGTATAAAAAAAATGAGGAGTAAGCAGACCGCTAGCACGCCTGACAGTTGGATCATAGATCTCAAAATTTGGAAATTTTATAATCGGTACACCAAAAACTTCAAAACTGCTATTTTCAAACCGAATTTTTTTGACGCTATTATTCCATATGATCTTTCTTGCTTTAATTTTCCATAGGACGTCTCGATCTGGTTTATAAGAGCAAGGTTCACAGGCTGTATAGGTTGCATTTTCAAAGACTGTTATGTGATTGTGTTTGCGTGTAGCATTTTGGGCTGAAAAGTGAACATTGTTGGCTGTATCAATACGTAAGGCGTTTACAAAACCCTCGCCAAGATCTTTGGTCATATCAATTTGGTTGGAATAAATTTTATTACCATCCTTTTGAGTAATTTCAACGTTCCCTTGTGCTATAAGCCGTCCTGTTTTTTGATTGTAAATAATTTTTTGAGCGACAACTTTATTGCCATCATATTCGATTTGGACATTACCGTGTGCAGAAACAGTGTTTTCATCACGATTGTAGATGAGTTCATCCGCAGAGAGCAAAAGAGGAGGTTCCGGATTTTGAATGCGACTTTGAGAAGGAGATTGAAGGCTTTGAGCGTGCGCACAATAAGATAAAGCACCTCCTAAAATAACCCCCACAACACTTTTAAAAGCGAGAGCACTTAATTTTGTTAAAATAGTTTTTTTAAGTGTTAATGCTTTCACTTAGCCATCCTCTTTATGAAGTAAAAAAGAGATTCCTAAGAATAACGCAATAACAACGGGTGTCCAAGCTGCAATAATTGGTGGAATATATCCAGCATTACCGAAAGCTTGAACAAGTACGGAAATAACATAAAGCATAAACCCAGCTATTACGCCACCAAGAATCAACATTCTAGATTGCCCAAAACGTGTAAAATTTAAAGATACAGTTGCTGCAATGAGGGTCATTGCCACAAGCAATGCCGGTAATGCAATCAAAGATTGGAAATACATATCAAAATTATGAGCAGAATAGCCAAATGAACGTGCAATCATAATTTTTTTTGGCAATTGGTAAAATGGAATAGTTGCGGGATTCACTAAACGTTCCGTTAAAAATTCAGGTTTTAGATTGGTTTTTATTTGCAACACGGTAAATTTTTCAGGAGGATGCCCTATTTTATAGATTGTTCCATTTGTTAATAGCCAAAATCCATTAGTCAAGGTTGCTTTTGGGGCGTTAATCCAATTTTTGACGGTTGCGTTGTCATTGTATTGTACAAAGGTTGCATCGAGAAGAGAAAGTCCTTGATCGGTGATAGATTTGGCACCAATGGTTGTTCTGCCTAAATTTGTACGTTGTGTTAACCAGTGGATACTTGTATTGTGAAGAGGTGTTAGTACATTGTGATTGCGCCATTCAGTCATCTTTTTTTCTGCTTGAGAAAATCCCCATGCAGCAAGTGGATTAATGAGAAGAATTGAAAATAATCCCAAAAGAAAAGCTCCAAAACAAGCTGGCATAAGAAATTGCCATGCAGAAACACCGATTGAACGAGTCACTACAAGTTCAAGTTTTTTGTTGAGCGAGATAAGCGTTGCCATTGCAGAAAAGAGTGCAATGAAAGGGATAAGTTGTTGCATGATAAAAGGGATGCGTAAAGCAGAGAGGAAAAATGCATCTTTTGCTGTATAATGCGGAAGGGAAGATAGCCTACCGGAATTCTCTGTGAAATCGATTAAAAGAGCAAGAACAAAAATGCTTCCCCAGAAATAACAAGTTATTTTAAGATAACGTATAAAAAAATATCGTCCAAGTGTCCACCCAATCATGATATTTCATCCGAGGAATCTTGAGATTTTCGCTGTTCAAATTTGTTCATTATTTTTTGAAAAGCGATTTGAAGTATCTCATTAACTTTTGTGGGAAGCCCAATTTTATGATTCGTTAAAAGCATAAAAAAGACAAATGCACTTGTTCCTATAGGTATAATATAAAGGAGAGGAACGTATGCAAGATCGCTTTTTGCTTTTTCTGCGAAAAAATATCCTATCCAATACACCAGAAAAGAGAGGGCAATTGCCGAGAGATTTGCGGAATGACGAGCTTGTCGATGGGAGCGCACATCCCCTGCGGCTGCTAATGCAATAAGTGAAAAAACAATAGGGTAGAGCCATTGTGTTAATCTGCGGTGAAATTCAGCTTTATATTGGAGTGGTTTTCGTTGATAGTAGGGATCTTTTGGGTCAGGGTTTTGTAAATAAGAAAGAGACCGATCTTTTGGATAAAGAGTAGGTGTTTTATCACTGGGGATAAACTCTCCTAGGCTAAAAGTATATGAGCTAAATTGCACGATTGAAACACTGTTATTTTGATGATTGACTCTTTCTATTTCACCGTTATTGAGAACCAGAAAACTGCCGTTTTTATTGCTCACAATGGATGCGTCTGTTGCATAATAAAAAAGATCAGTCTTAGGATCACGCTGGTCGGCAATGAAAAGGCGTTCAAGTGTTCCATTTGGATTTCGTTCGCCAATTTCTATGTAAAGGTTATTGGCGAGTTTTTGGAAGCTCCCTTCACTAATGAATAGATTAATAAGATCAAAATGAGCGCTTGCTAGCATTTGTCGCATATGAAGACGCGCTTGAGGAACAACAAAATTAGCTATAGAAAAGGAGATACAGGATGCAACAATAGCAAGAAGAAGGATAGGTTTCCAAACAGTACTTTTAGGAAAACCAGAGGCATTGATGACAGCAAGTTCTGAGTCTTGATGCATTGCTGAGAGGATGGTTGTAATTGCGATAACTAATGCAAACGGAATGACAACAAAAATAACAGAAGGAACCAATGAGAGTGAAAATTGTAAGACTGTGAGGAGTGTTTGTTTACTTGTTGTGAGAAAGTTTATCCGTGCAAGAATTTGTATAGTCCAACTAACGCCCACTGCTGCAATCATGACAGAACTAAACAAAACAAGGACACGTTTCAGGATGTAGAACTCAATAATACGCATAAATTGGGGAAAATCCTCAGTTTTTAATTCGATAGCAAATATTCTTACTGCTTTCGGTTAAAATGTAATAAAGTTTGTAAAAATATCCTTTCATGAATTGGATATTTTTACCAAATAAATAATATAAAATTGCCTATGAGGTCCTCTTTAAATTTTCCGTACATTATATTTTATTTTCAACTATAGTCTACAAAGAATCTAGAAGAATCTAGAAAATAACTTAAAAAACTTTTTTATTAACGTTGAAGATAAAAATTTTTGTCTTTTAAAGACACGTGCAAAAAGATAATGCATCTCAATCAAAAAAGAGGGTTTATATCTTGAACCGTTTCCTTTGTATTAGGGATATAGAAGTTTTTTTAAAAAGATGTTAGCTTTTTTATAAAGAATGATGAAAGCTTAAGAGATTGGATATTTTATTCTATCATTTGACGCAGTCAACGCTGAAGGATATTTTGCCGACGCTTGTGGAGCGTGCATTGGCTCGTTTTGGTAAAGTAACAATACAGTGTGTGAGTAAAGAACAACGCGATTCTATAGATATACATTTATGGGTTTATACTGATGAATCATTTATTGGACATGGAACGGAGTGTGATCAATATCCAAACTTTCAGCCTGTATTTCTTACGACAGGACAAGAAAATCCGAATGATTCAAAGATTCGTTTTCTCATAGAGGGAGCTGTTTGTTCGGATATTGATGCTTATCAACGGCTTGTCGTGATATTTGATGGTAGAAGTGAAGAGCAGTTGAATCTCGTTCGTGCACAGTGGAAAAAATATAAAATGGAAAATCATAATTTAACGTATTGGCAACAGACTGAAGATCGTCGCTGGGAAAAACAGATTTAATGCGTCTTGTATCTATTGTTCTGATTTTTATAGGATTACTGGGAATAGTAAATCCTGCACTTTTTATTACGGAAGGCTCAGGGGGAGGGCGTTGGGTTTTTATTGTGATTTTTCTTTTAGGCATGTTAAATATATGGACTATAATTAAAAAAACGAAACGCCATAATGATGATCATTGATCGAATTTTGCTTGTTTTATGGGCTGTGATGTTGGCCTTCTTTTGCGTTTCATGGTTGGGGACAACGCATATCTTATCAGAAATGTTTGCTGTTTCTTATATAAGCAATATTGCAGATTTTTTATTTTTCTTTTTGAGTGCCTTGTTTGCAGGAATATTGTGGTGGAAAATACCTCAACCCCTATCTTTAAAAACGAAACTGGCAGCATTTTTGCCGCCAGTCCTTATTTTATTCTTCGTTATTATATTTTAGTTGGATATTTCATCATCTGTAAATCCGACGAAGCAAATCAGTGAAATAAAAGAAGCAAGAAGCAAATAATAACCGATATAAGATGTATCGAAATGTTGCACCAGATATTCTGCAATATAAGGCGCGAGAGATGCTCCTACAATAGCAGATAAATTGAAAGTAATAGAAGAACCGGTATATCGAATTGCTGTTGGGTATGGTGAAGCCAAAACAGCACCAAGAGGACTGTATATCATTCCCATGAGAGACAAACCGATAACAGACATTGCAAGGACTCCTATAACTCCAGAATTTAAGAAATAAGGAATTGCGAAAGAATAAATACCGGTGATGATTGTAATCCAAATCATCAAAGTTCTACGTCTAATACGGTCAGCGAGTCTTCCCGTGATGACAGTAAAAATCCCACAAAAAATAGCACCGACAATTTCGATTTGAAGAGCTTGATGAAATGGCAATTGCAAATGGTTTGTTGAATAGCTTAACAAATATGTAGTAACCAAGTAAAACAAAACAAAAGTTGCCATACCAGAAAATATTCCAAGAAATAGGATTCGTGGACATTTTAAAAAGACATCTATGATAGGAACTTTGACATGTTTTTTACTTTCAAGAGTTTTTTTGAATTGAACAGTTTCATTGATTGAAAGACGGACCCATAATCCTATAATCATAAAAACAACTGAAGCAATAAAAGGAATACGCCATCCCCAGGCTAAAAGTTCTTCACGATCAAGGAAATGCAGCAGACCCAAATAAACAGCAATAGATAAAAACAAACCTATTGAAACGCCTAATTGGGGGAACATTGCATACCAGCCGCGCTTTTCTGGAGGGGCATTTTCTGTTGCGAGCAAAACAGCTCCTCCCCATTCTCCTCCTAATCCAATTCCCTGTCCAATACGGCACAAGGTTAAGAGGAAAGGGGCAAACCACCCAGCTATTTCATAAGTAGGAAGAAAACCAATAATGACTGTTGAAAGACCCATTGTGAGAAGAGAAGCGATAAGTGTTGCTTTTCTTCCAATTTTATCTCCAAAATGTCCAAAAACAACTGATCCAAAAGGGCGGGCAAAAAAGGCTGCTCCAAATATTAGGAAAGATTGTAAAATGGCAATTTGATCATTTTGTGTTGGAAAAAACACATGAGGAAATATAAGAGCTGCGGCAGTGCCAAAGACATAAAAATCAAAGAATTCAATTGTTGGGCCAATAAGGCTTGCAAATAAAATCCGACGAGGGGAGTTTCTGTTGCTTGTAGCTTTCATTTCTGAGTTTATAGACATGAATAGAATGTCCCTTTCAGTATATGACAAATCAAATGACGAGTTAACTGACTATAACTATAGAAATTTCAAATCAGTGTCGAGTCAATATTATGACACTTCGTTATATATTAGAACAATGATTATGGGCTGATGAGTATGAATAAGTGCTCTATATATTATCCATATTGAATAAGATAAAGACACTGCTTTAAATGCTGTAGAAGATGGCAATAGGTGGCTATAAACGCAGCTCTCATTCACATTGCTGTGTCCTTTAAAGTTTAATGCCATTTTTATCTATTAAGGGATCAATCTTATTCGTAGATCAGTGTTTAGTGTCTCAAAATATTAAAAATATTTTTCATGGATGCAATTATAACACTTTTAAAGTGTATCTAAAACAAATTAAATCTTTTAGTTGTGCATGCATTTTAAAACACATGGTGTATATTTGATCTGTCAGAGCTTAATCCATCGAATGCTTTGCTATCTTAAAAGACATGAGGTTGAGCAATTACGTTGTGTTGTTTTGATCTATGCACTTTTTTCTAAATGGGAGAATTTAAATTTAAAATTATGGAGTGTAAATAATGCAACGCAAATTGAAATTAAGTTTTTGTGCGGTAATGGCCAGTGGTTTTTTTGTCAAGATTGCGAGTGCATATGGAGTAGCTACACCAAGAGAAAAGTTATTAACACCAGTAAGTATCAGTGAACACCTAGAAGAGACAAGAAAGTTGTTATCGGAAGTGAGGGGACTAAAAGAAAAAAAGGGGGGATCAAAAAAGATAGAGAATAAACAGACAGTAGAAGGAAGTGATCTTTCAGAAGAGGAAAGGAAGAGATTAGAAAAGCTATTCTTTGAAGTACTCACAAATTCAATAATAAGCGATGGTGCTACGATCTATATTACTAACCGTGACTCTGAAGGTTCTGAAATAAATAGCTTTAACTATAAAGATGCAGCTTATTCCATTAATAATACGGTTAGAGAAGGGGGAAAACTCTACATTGATGCAGCAAGTGTTAGCAGGGATACGACAATTGAGCATGGTGGGATTGAGTTTGTCCAAAACTTGAGCAGTTCGGAATATGCCGCTGTTAAAAAAGGGGGGAAACAAATTGTTGAGAGTGGTGCAAATGCAGAAGGGGCTCAAATCCATGGCGGTGAGCAGATTATTTTTGGTAAGGGGTTTCTTGGGGATGGTTTGTCGCGTAAAGATAAGGAAAGTAGTGCTTATGGCACTGAAATTCATGCTGCAGATGGAATGCTAGGAATACAAAGTGTCTATAGTGGGGGGATGGCTGTTGACACAAAGATTATGAAAGGTGGTGTCCAGAATCTTGATGGTAAAGAGAATTTTCATAACGGTTTCTCAGAAGATGCTGATACAGCCGATATAAAAGATGAAGATTTTACAATTAATGAGGGGGCTTTTGCACTGAGTACCGAACTTTTTAAAAATGGTATGCAGAATATCTTTGCAGGAGGGAATGCGAGCGAAGTTACTTTATACGATAGAGCTACTCAGAAGATATATGATTCTGGATACGTGGATAATCTAACCATTAATCATCAAGCACAATCATGGGTTTTTGCCGGTGCGATATTAGATAAGGATACAAATGTTAATGATTTTGGCAACCTCTATCTCTATGCTGGAAATGGTGAAGCTGTTACGGAAGTAGAAAATCTTAATTTAAATGGAGAAGATAGCAAACTATACATTATTGCTCCTGAAGATAACAGCAAAAAACCTCACGTTAATATCCAGAATTTAGCTGGAAGTGGCAGAGTTATTTTTACGTACTTAGGGACTAATAAGCATTACTCTAAGCTTAATATTGATGATCTTTCAGGTTCTTTACATTTTGATTTTAATGTCAACTTTGCCAAGCATCTTAGTGATTATCTTGTCATTAAAGAAAGTGGTTCAGGTTATCACACAATAAGTGTGGCTGATTCTGGGCGTGAAATTACAATCCCTTCCCACAAAAAGCTTAAATTAATTTCTGATCGCAGCGGAAATGCTCATTTTATTCTGGCAAACACTTTTGGTGAAAAAATCAAAGCTATTGATGCCGGAACCTATCGGTATAGTTTGAAACATAGAAACAATAAGGGGGCTGGTAAAATTTGGTATTTAGATGCGAATTATGCTCTTGATGAGACAAATACCTCTTTATTTTCTGATTTTAGCTTGCAACCATTTGCTATAGCTTCATTATCGAAGGATCTCACAGAACGCACAATTGAAAAGGGGATGATTGTTACGATTGCTGATCCTAGCTTTGATAGTAACGTTGAGAAAGTTGAAAGCACTGGAGAAACTTCGATTAGTAATACAGTTAAAGACGGTGGAAAGATCTCCGTTTATCACGGTGGTTTTAGCTTGTATACAACAATTCAAAGAGGCGGCACTGAGCTTGTTAGAACACAGGGTCTTTCACAGGATAGTACAGTTAAGAGAGAGGGAAAACAAAAGGTTAAAGATGGGGGAAAAGTTGAAGGGGCTAAAATTTACGGTGGTGAGCAGTTTGTTTCAGGAAAGTCTGATATCAAAGGGGAGATGGTAAGGAGTAGCGCTCATGACACTATCGTTTCTGGTGAGAATGGAGTGCGAGGATATCAGAATGTGTATGATGATGGAGAGGTTTTTAGCTCAAAGATCATGGAAGGAGGGGTACAAAATCTTTATGTGGAAGAAGATTTAGACCATTATAGCAGTTTTGCCTTTGATACGAAGGTCTTTTCTGGTGGACAGCAACATGTTTTAGCGGGAGGAATCGCGATTGGCGTTCTTTTAGAAGGGACTGCTTTTCAGGCAATAGATTTAGGAGGTTATGTAAAAGATTTAACCGTTAAGGATCAAGCACAATCGTGGTTACATGGTGGCGCAACATTGGAAGGAAAGACAACGGTTAATGATTCTGGACGGATTTATCTTTATGCTGGTGCAGAGCAATCTCGTACTGAAGTAGAAAAAATTGTCTTAAATGGCAGAGATACAAAATTGTACGCGATTGCCTCTAATATAGATGGTGAAAGTTCTTTGATTGAGAATCTGAGTGGGAATGGTCGTGTTATTTTTACTTCTACCGTGTTTGATCCACATTACTCTAAACTTGAGATCAATGATCTTTCAGGGAGTTTACATTTTAGGTTGCATACTAATTTTGCAGAACAGCGCGGTGATTATCTTCTGATCAAAAAAGGATCAGGTAATCACACCATAAGCGTTATCGATTCTGGTGTTGAAATTACCAATTCTCCTCTACAAGATCAGAATTTAGTTTTGGAGCTTGATTTAATTCATGTTCAAAGCGGAAATGCGCATTTTACTCTGACAGATTTTTCTGGTGAAGAGACGAGTACGATTGATGGTGGAGCCTACATGTATGGCTTAAAGACAAAAGATGATAATGGGGGAAAGACTTGGTCTTTGGCTACATCACAAATAACTTCTGCTCCTGTAATTCCTTCACCTCATGTGGAGTCGCCTATAGATAAGCTTCCTGAAAAAGAAGAAAATATGACATCGGCAAAAGATTTTAGTATCTCTGATGTAATTCATTACAGCATTGGGGAAGGAGGAGGAATTCTACAAAGCTCTTTGCTCGGTGATGATAACGTAGTTTATGTCTCTGATGATGGAGAGCAAGGTGTTCTTAAGAAGTCTATTAATAATACAATTCAGGGATCAGGAAGACTTTATGTTGAAGCTGGTGGTTTCAGTAAAAATACAACCATTGAAAATGGTGGTGTTGAGATTGTAGGGGAACAAGGGATTTCAGAATTTACGATTATTTACGAGGATGGAAAACAAAGAGTGGAGGGAGGAGGAACCGCATTGAGAGCTGAAATTTATGGTGGGGAGCAGCTTGTTTTCGGAGATGGTTATGTAAATGGTGGAATTGTGGGGAGCAGCGCTTATAACACGATACTGTATGGTCAAGGTGATACGCCAGGACAGCAGAATGTATATGATGATGGGATGGCTGTGGGAACAAAAGTGATGAGTGGAGGAATACAAACTCTTGCTAAATGGTTTCCTAATGATGATAACTTTGCAGAAAAAGCTGGCGGTTTAGCTGTAAATGCTGAAATCTTTTCAGAGGGTGTGCAGCGTGTTTTAGCAGGAGGTGAAGCAAATACAGTCATTTTACGCACTGGTGGTGTTCAAGAAGTCTATGCAGGTGGAATTGTAAAGAATCTAACGATTGAAGGTAATGCTAATTCATGGATTTCTCCTGGTGCAATATTAGGAGGAGAAATAAAAGTTCAGGATTTTGGTGGGCTCCATCTTGATGCTGGAGATAATGGTCAACAAACTATAGTAGAAAACATTGAATTAAACGGAGAAGACGCTCAATTATACTCCGTTGCTCGTGGGTTTGACGATAAAAGTACACGCATTCAGCAGTTAAGCGGTGTAGGAAAAGTCATTTTTACTTCTTCTGAAGATGATTTATATTACTCTCAGCTTTATATTGATAATCTAGCAGGGAGTCTACATTTTGACCTTAATGTTAGCCTTGCAGAAGGAAAAGGTGATTACCTCTTTATTGAGAATGGGAGTGGTTTTCATACAATAAGTGTCGTAGATTCTGGTATTGAAATTGTTGATCCTTCTTCAGCAGGACTTGATTTAATTTTTGATCAAAGTGGAGGAGCACATTTTACCCTGAGAAGCTTTTCTGGTGCAAATGTTAAAACTATTGATGGCGGAACCTATACGTATGGTTTAAAACAGAGAATTGATGAGGGTGGGGGCGAAAAAGTTTGGTATTTATCTGCAGTATTTATTGATAATGTTTCATTTCTCAACAGTTTACCACGTAGTAGAAGCAGATCTATGCGGCATTTAAATCAAAATCAATCAGCTTCTTCTCTTTCAACTATTGCAGCACCACAAGCGCGTATTATTAAATTGCCACGTCGAAGAAAAAACCGCCAAAACTTGAGTCAAAGATCTCCAGCTTTTGTATCTCCAACTGTTTCCTCTCTTGGAAGTCCCGTTATTGAAGTCTTAGGTTCAGGAAGTTTTCATCCTCTTTCTGATGAAAAACAACAAACTGCTGTTTCAACCTCTTCTCAATCTTTAGCCGATCAAATGATTGTGCGTCCAGTTCATAAAGAACAACCTTTTCTACAATTGAGTGAGAAACTTTCAGTTTTNTGTTACAGAGCATATAGATTTTAAACTGGATCAGACCGGTATCGTTTTGGGGATCAATGGTTTAAGCGAGTGGGAAAATGGAGAATTTTATATAGGTGGTTTTGGCAGTTATGATCGTGCCCGTGTTGCGCATGCACGGGGGGGCATCAGTGGTATCAATACTTATGGTATTGGCGCTTATGTCACTTATTTGGATCATAGTGGATGGTATCTCGATGGTATTTTAAAATACAATCATTATCAAAATACTCTAAAGGCAGTTTCAACGAATGGTTTAGGGATTGAAGGAAGTTATAGGCAATGGGCGCTGGGCGCCTCCTTTGAAGCAGGTTATCGACTTAAGACGTCAAAGAACAGTTGGTTGCAGCCTTATGGACAATTTACATGGTTGCAAGTTGAGGGTAAAGAAATCAAGTTATCGAATGACATGACAGGTGACATGCGTCCATTCACTTCATTACGCAGTGAGGTTGGTTTATCTTTAGGATATGAATTTGGTTTTCACATGGATTCCTCATCGCTTGCGTATATTATAGCAGCATGGTTGCGTGAGAATAAAGATGACAATCAAACGTTAATTAATCAACGGCATTCATTTACCACGGACTTATCAGGGAATGCAGGTAAATTAGGAATAGGTTTAAGCAGTTTAGTGAGTGAGAAGTTAAAGTTATATGGTGAGGCCCATTATATT
>NZ_JBHIND010000057.1:0-56795 GCF_042194695.1 Bartonella sp. CM86QHHN | reverse complement strand
GAGGTCTTCCCATGATCAACGTGACCAATCGTACCAATATTAACATGCGGTTTTGTTCGTTCAAACTTGCTCTTCGCCATTGCTATTAATCTCTTGTTTTATTCCCTATTTTTATTAGCACCTAGGGACAGTTCTGCAAAACTTAAGTCTGACCAGACTGAAAACAGCCCAATCACCACAACTCTTAGACGGAAAACCCCACCAAATCTATAAATGGAATATCCTCCATCATACCTATTTGCCCAATCATCAATAATCATTTGGAGCGGGTAGCGGGAATCGAACCCGCATATTCAGCTTGGAAGGCTGCTGCTCTACCATTGAGCTATACCCGCATGACCCACGTACTAACTCTCCTTCGATGAATGGTGGAGGGGGTTGGATTCGAACCAACGTAGCATACGCAACGGATTTACAGTCCGCCCCCTTTAACCACTCGGGCACCCCTCCATTACACCGATAAAGTCGCGCAATGAGACATCACGACAACCATCTTGAATACCCATTCAATTCAATCTGATTGCGAAGTGGTTATGACGATTACTATTGTATCTGTCAACAGAATAAATACAATTCTGTACAAATTTCCTGCTCATAATTTTAAATCATAGATTTTTTCTCTCTATTTTTCTTATTAACACGTTATAAAGAAGCTATGAAAGAAAAAACATCACAAAATTCTCATTATGCTCGTTTGCGTCGCCGATATCGCGATACAAAAGGCTCTCCTTCTCGATCTTTTACACACCCAAAGAAGAAAGCTGCTTCTTTACAGCAAGAGATCATCCATCTTTATGGCATTCATTCTGTTCAGGCTGCTTTAGAAAACCCAAAAAGAATTTTAAAATGTCTTTACGTTACACAAAATGCCTTAAAACGATTAAATATATCCGAATCAGATTATCCTTGCTCTGTTACATTATGCACCCCCAAATATCTTGATTCGCTTGTTGGAAGTGAGGCTGTTCATCAAGGTATTGTTTTGGAAACTCTCCCCCTCAAACCATGCAAACTGTCGGAACTAACCAATACTGATCTGGTCATTGTCATGGATCAAATTACCGATCCACATAATGTTGGCGCTATTATGCGCTCTGCAGTTGCATTGAAAGCTAAAGCACTTATTACAACTTGCCGTCACTCTCCCCACGAAAGCGGTGTTCTTGCGAAAGCGGCATCTGGAGCTCTGGAAATGATTCATTATATTACCGTACGAAACCTTGCTGAAGCTCTTCAAGAACTTCATCAAACAGGTTTTACAAGCTTTGGTCTCGATTCAGAAGGTGACCAACCTCTAGAAACAGCATTAACAGGGAATAAAATTGCTCTTGTTTTAGGAGCAGAAGGTAAAGGTTTACGTAAAAAAACACGCGAAACCGTTTGCGCTTTAACACGCCTTGACATGCCTGGAAATATTAAATCATTAAATGTTTCAAATGCAGCAACAATAGCTCTTTATGTGGCACATCAATATCTTAGATTCTAGTTTTTAATTTTTTGTGAAACATCAAAAAAACCAACCAACAAAAAACCCGCAAAAAACCCGCCAATATGAGCTTCCCATGCTATTGAGATGCCATTTTCTTCAAACAAAATAGAAGAAATACCTATGATCAAATCAGTCGTCAGCCATACACTCATATAAACAAGAACCCCCTTAGAACACAGAGCTTTTTTGACAGATAATAAAGGTCCTAAAAGTTTTTCGTTCTGCGCATTGACAGCTAGATTACCACTAGGAAAACCGTAACGTGCAATAGCACCCATCATTCCAGATACGGCACCTGACGCCCCAATAAGTGATATGGTACTTTCTTGATGAAATGTAAAATAAGTCAAAACAGAAATAACTGCCGTTAACACCCAAAAAATTAAAAAACGTAAAACACCAAAATGCCTTGCTAAAGGAGAGCCGAAAACCAAAAGCCAAACCATATTAAGAGCAACATGTTTAAAACTACTATGCATAAATGAATAACTCACCATGGTATAACAAAATGCTACAGGATCCCTCTTAAACAATGCTGGTATAAATGAAAAAAGCTCAAGGCTTTCAACATAAACCTGATGAGAAAAAAAATACTGAGAAATGCAATAAAGACAAAAACAAAATGCTATCAAAACAACTATAATAAATGGAACATTCAATAAGGGTTCTTTAGGTTGTTTTGGCAATCGGGAAACATCATTATGTTGGTGACTAGAAACTTTCATTGTATAAAATCTCGTATTTTTTAGAAAATGGGTTATACTTTATACAAAATAAATATACCATTCCCAGTGATGCAGAATCTTCTCAACGCCTCTTCGAAACCCCTTTTTAAATTTTCAATAGCTCTACATGAAAACACGTGTATTTTATACAAAAGATTTTAAAAAGCATGGATATCAAGAATATGATTTACAAACTTAGTGGTATCCCGCTTACTTAAATGTGAAGTTACCATGCAATATACAAGAACTTACGAATAGACAAACTCACTTATGAGGTGGTGTATAATAAAAATATATAAACATTATTTTCTTACTAGAAATATATTGATTATTGCATTTTTTAACCAAGCTATACTTCGATTGATAAACTTTAAAGAATCTTAAATCTCAATTTTTCCATTAATATGGCCTGCATTGCTTCTATGCTTTGAACGAAAAACGACATCTCTATGAGAAAAAATACCAATACAGCGTTCTCTAGATATAATAATTAGTGTTTCATGATAAATTACTTACTTGATAATCTGTTTCCCTCATACATGCAAAAGCGTCAGTTCATCTCTTTAACAAATATAAACAAGCCTTTCATTTCAACCTTTAACAGATATAATTCAAGAACTGTCTCTTATGAAACACTTAAAAAATATGTTGATTCTAATGATGCATCTTTGAATTTAAACAGTTCATGACGGAATTTTTTATTCCTTTTTTAGACAGTGTTATTGACACATCCGCCACTTGTAACGCGCAAGAGAATAGTTTGGATTATTCAATATAAAAAAAATTAAATGAGGTAATCATAGGAATTTGCTATTAAGTTGTAAAATGATAAAGGACCATTATAAATCAATGTATTATAAATAGATAACACACTAATTATTGAAGAGGAAGATCTTGAGCATTCTGCTTGCAATCCTTTAACCACACATCATAAATAGGATGCTCAACAGCGTTCAAACCAGGACTATCTGCAAACATCCATCCTGTAAAAATACGCCGTACTTTTTTATCTAATGTTACTTCATTGACTTCAACAAAACCAGTTGTACGCGTGGGTTCATCTTTAGAGCTCGTATAACACGCACGTGGTGTTACCTGTAATGCACCGTACTGATAAATTTTACCAAGAGTAACTTCAAAACGTGTGGTCCGTCCCGTGATTTTGTCAAGACCTGCAAAAACAGCAATTCCATTGCTAATACGCTCAGCCCGCACCCCATTATTTAAGGATAAAAACACTAAAATTCCCATTAAAAAAATATATATAAAATGCCTCACCCCTAACAATAAAAAAAATCTCATCATATCAAAATCAATCGCACCTTAAAAAATAATTCTTTTCATAACATAGAGTCAAATAAGACAAAAATACACACGCACATTAAAACATGTTATTTTTTAGGTGACCACGCATCATAATCTTCATGCACACAAGAACGCTCTCCATTGGAGGTGATAGCTCCCTTTGGTCGATAGCCCTCACTTGTTCCTGTCATATTTGCAACATGAGGCTTTTCCCATTCATAAGGATGATAATCCTCTTGTGTTGGTGGACACTCACAGCGATGATGAATCCAGCCATGCCAACCTGGTGGAATAGTAGAGGCCTCAGAATAGTCTTTATAGATAACCCAACGGTGCGGATAACCATCCTTATGAAGTCCTCCTTCATAATATATATTTCCAAACTGATCTTCCCCTATCCGCTTACCTTTGCGCCATGTGAAAAAACGCGTACCAATGGTATTACCATTCCACCATGTGAAGATTTGCTTAAAAAAACGAGCCATCTGCTATTCCATTCATTTAGTGCGCTCATGAAATTAATCGTTGGAATAAAATTATTAACGATTGAAATTATCGAAAAAGTTACTAGTAAATTCAACTACAATTCCAATTGATAGGTTAACGTGCTATCCTTTAATTTCAAGAAGATATCATATGTATGGCTTCTTCTCCACCCCATAAAATTTAATCTATGCCAAGTTTCATCTTAACCAATTCATTAACAGCTTGGGGATTTGCCTTACCACCTGTTACTTTCATTACCTGTCCAACAAACCAACCAGCTAAAGCAGGTTTGTGCTTTGCTTGCGCAACTTTATCAGAATTATTGGCAACGATCTCATCAACAGCTCTTTCAATAGCCTTTGTATCCGTTACCTGCTTCATATTTCGTTCTTCTACAATTTGGCGTGCATCTCCCCCCTCATTCCAAATAATCTCAAAAAGATCTTTGGCAATTTTTCCAGAAATAACTCCTTCTTTTATAAGATCAATAATGCTTCCCAATTGATTTGGCGATACTGGTGACTCTTCAATCTCACGATTATCTTTATTTAAAGCCCCTAAAAGGTCGTTAATCACCCAATTGGCAACTATTTTTCCATCACGCCCACGCGCTACCTCTTCAAAATAATCAGCAATAGCCTTTTCTGTCACAAGAATGGAAGCATCATACACTGTCAATCCCATTTCCTTAATAAAACGTGCTTTTATAGCGTCAGGCAATTCTGGTAAGTCTGCTGCCAAAGCATCCACAAATGCTTGATCAAATTCTAATGGTAAAAGATCAGGGTCAGGAAAATAACGATAGTCATGCGCTTCTTCCTTTGAGCGCATAGAACGCGTTTCACCTTTAGCGGCATCAAAAAGCCGAGTCTCTTGATCTATGACGCCTCCATCTTCTAAAATTGCGATCTGACGACGCGCTTCATATTCAATTGCTTGACCAATAAAGCGAATAGAATTAACATTTTTAATTTCACAGCGCGTTCCAAAATCTTCACCAGGACGACGAACAGATACATTGACATCTGCACGCATAGAACCTTCATCCATATTGCCATCGCAAGTGCCCAAATAACGAACAATCGTACGCAATTTTGTCATATAGGCTTTGGCTTCATCTGATGAGCGCATATCAGGCTTGGAAACAATTTCCATAAGAGCAACACCAGAACGATTAAGATCTACAAAAGACATTGTTGGATGTTGATCGTGCATCGATTTTCCAGCATCTTGTTCAAGATGCAACCTCTCAATTCCCACTTCAATATCCTCAAATTGGCCATTCGAATCTGGACCAACAGATATAATAATCTTTCCCTCTCCCACAATCGGATAGCGAAATTGAGAAATCTGATACCCCTGCGGTAAATCTGGATAAAAATAGTTTTTGCGATCAAAAACAGATTTTAAATTAATATGCGCCTTTAATCCTAACCCCGTTCGAACCGCTTGACGAACACATTCTTGATTAAGAACAGGCAACATACCTGGCATGGCTGCATCAATAAGTGATACATGATTGTTCGGCTCTGCACCAAATTTGGTTGATGCTCCTGAAAAAAGTTTTGAATTTGATATGATTTGCGCATGAACTTCCATGCCAATGATGACTTCCCAATCACCTGTAACTCCAGAAATAAAACGCTTAGAATCAGGAGTACGCGTATCAATGATGCTCATTGCCAATCCACTACCAATATTTTAAAATTCACTCATGGCTTATCTAAAACCATTCTCTCAGTGCAATCCTAGGATATAAATCTTACAACACAAGCCCGATTTTATCGGGCTTGTGTTGTTTGCATAAATATTAAGCTTTTTTAGGAGCCTTTTTCTTAGCTGTTTTTTTCTCTGTAGACTTTTCTTTCACTTCAGACTTTTTCTTTGCCTGCTTTTCTTCAGGGACATCTGATTCGTCATATTCTTTCATCAACTCTTCAACCGTCACTTCTTTATCTGTGACTTTTATCTGTGCTAATAAATGATCAATGACCTTTTCTTCAAAAATCGGAGCACGTAGATTTTCAACAGCTTCCGGAGTCTTACGGAAAAAATCCATAATCTCTTTCTCTTGTCCTGGATATTGGCGAACCTGATCAAAAACTGCTGCTTTTAGCTCATCCTCACTAACTTTAACACCAACCTTCATTCCAATTTCAGAAAGCACCAAACCAAGACGAACACGACGCTGCGCAAGGACACGATATTCCTCACGTGCCTTTTCTTCTGTAATACCTTCATCTTCAAAACTGCGCCCAGCCTTTTTCAAATCATCATTAACCTGAGCCCATATATTGTTAAACTCAACCTCTAAAAGTTCTTCAGGAATCTCAAAATTATAATCAGCATCTAAAGCATCAAGAATTTGACGCTTAACTTTTTGACGTGTCACTGAACCATATTGGCTTTCAATCTGCCCACGAACGACCTCACGTAAGCGATCTAGAGACTCTAAACCAACTTTTTGCGCTGCTTCATCATCAATTTTTAATTCATCTGGTTTAAAGACAGCTTTGACAGTAATGTCAAACTCTGCTTCCCGTCCCGCCAAATGTGCCGCACTGTAATTATCAGGAAATTTAACAAAAATCGTTTTTACATCCCCAGCTTTCACACCAACCAATTGCTCTTCAAAACCAGGAATAAATTGTTTTGACCCAAGAATCAGTTGTGCATCACTATCTGCCCCACCTTCAAATGGAACGCCTTCAAGCTTACCTTGATAATCTATGGTAATGCGATCACCTTCTTCAGAATTCCCCTCTTTTAGAGAATAATTACGCGTAGAAGAAAGGACGCGATTGACTTGATCATCAATATCCTGTTCAGGAATAATTGCAATTTCACGGATAACCTTAATATGTTCAAAATCTTTAATGTCAATTTTTGGTAAAACTTCATACTTTAAACTAAAAGTAAAATCAGCTTTGCCATCTAGAATTTTTTCATCTTCATCTATATCAATTTTTGGCTGCATCGCTGCACGTTCATTGCGGTCCGCTAAAATAGAACGGGGTGCATCACTGAGTATCTCATTGAGAATCTCCGCCATAAAGGATTTACCATACATTTTTCGCAAATGCCCACTAGGCACTTTACCGGGACGAAAACCATTAAGCTTGATTTTTCCCTTGGTATCATCCAATCGTTCATTCAACTTTTCTTCTAAATCTTTCGCTGGAACCACGATCTTAATTTCGCGCTTCAGTCCTTCATTAAGCGTCTCGGTAACCTGCATTAAACACCTTCATTTTTCTAAGGAGAGGGATCAACCCACTCTAATAATCATTACATTCTAACACTTCGAGTGTTACATTTACCATGAAGCGGAATTTCAGACACGTAGAAATCCGTAGCACTTAAGGGATTGCTTTGGTGCGGATGGAGGGACTCGAACCCCCACGGTCTCCCGCCAGAACCTAAATCTGGTGCGTCTACCAATTTCGCCACATCCGCTCAAACTTACAAGCTAATAACCTTATACAAGCGGCGTTTCTATACCATTAATTACAGAAAAAAAGCAAACAAATATATTAAAAAAAACAAAATCTATGCTTTTCATACATAACTGCTTACGCTAAAAGTCAATTATGTTAAAGACATTTGATATCCCAATTCATATCATCGGTGGCGGTCTTGCGGGGTGTGAAGCAAGCTGGCAAATCGCTCAGTCAGGAATTTCTGTTGTTTTGCATGAAATGCGACCCGAAAAAAAATCAGATGCCCATAAAACCGATAAATTGGCAGAACTGGTTTGTTCAAATTCGTTTCGTTGCGATGATTCATTAACAAATGCCGTAGGACTTTTACATGCTGAAATGCGATTAGCAAAATCGTTAATTATGAAAGCTGCTGATGCCAACAAAGTTCCCGCAGGTAGTGCTCTTGCTGTTGACCGTGATGGATTTTCAAAAACCGTTACGACAGCACTTGAAAACCACCCTCTTATAACAATCAAACGTGAAGAAGTTCAAGAAATTCCTAAAGCTTGGAAACATGTTGTCATTGCAACAGGCCCCCTTACATCGCCTGCACTTGCTCAAAAATTACAAGCAATAACCGGTATAAAAGCTCTTTCTTTTTTTGATGCAATTGCACCTATTATCCATACCGACAGTATTGATATCAACATTTGTTGGTATCAGTCTCGCTATGATAAAATTGGTCCTGAGGGAACAGGAAAAGATTATCTTAATTGTCCCCTCAACAAAGAACAATATGAAACATTCGTTGAAGCGTTAAAAAATGCTGAAAAAACAGAGTTTCGTGACTTTGAAAAAACGCCCTATTTTGATGGATGCCTCCCCATTGAAATTATGGCTGAGCGCGGACTTGAAACGTTAAGACATGGTCCTATGAAACCTATGGGCTTAACTAATGCCCATAACCCTACAGTTAAACCCTATGCCGTCGTTCAATTACGCCAAGATAATAAACTTGGAACGCTTTATAATATGGTCGGCTTTCAGACAAAATTGAAATATGGTGAACAAATTCGCATTTTTAGAATGATTCCCGGTCTTGAAAAAGCAGAGTTTGCGCGTCTTGGTGGTCTTCACCGCAATACCTACCTCAACTCGCCAATTATTCTTGATCAAACCCTTCGTTTAAAACAAAAAAAACAACTACGCTTTGCAGGGCAAATTACCGGATGTGAAGGTTATGTAGAATCAGCGGCAATAGGGCTTCTTGCTGGACGTTTTGCTGCTGCCGAATATCATCATATTTCCCCTTGCCTACCCCCACAAACTACAGCATTCGGAGCCCTTTTGAATCATATTACAGGGGGACACATCATAGATGAAAAAGCAGAAACACAATCTTTTCAGCCAATGAATATCAATTTCGGACTCTTTCCGCCTATTGCTTCTATTAAACATTCAGGAAAACGCTTACCAAGTAAAGAAAAAAAATTAGTAAAAAAACAAGCCATAACAGCGAGAGCTCTCAATGATTGTACTCAGTGGTTAGCAAATAAAGAATCAAAGAGCTCCTGTTTATAAAAAACACACGATTCGCCTCTCTCCTACTGAATAGATCTTTATAACTCTCGTGAAAAAATCATTCTAAAGCCTTTTAAAGACTGTCTCCCCCAATCAATAAATACTACCCTACGTTTCATCATTTATTCAATTATGTAGATGCTGTAAAATAACTTTTGGCTATAAAAAAACTTTACCGCTATCAATAATTTAATATGATTTAATGACTAAAAACAAAATAATTATATAAACATATTATGAATAATCAAAATAAATAAATGGAGATACACAAGTAATACTGTACTATCTTTATTAATAGTTTTTATATTACGTAATGTATATTATTTTATAAGAGTAATTTTTCTGTTTTTTAACTTCCTCCCTCAAAATTTGTGATGTTCTCTCATTTTAACTCTTGTATGATGAAGGAAAAATACTCGCTTGCATATCACAAGTGAAATAAAGATATGGAAAAAATATTTGTAGGATAGAGCTGGAGCTATCTCTCCCCTCTCAAATGCCAAGAAAAATCCCAATATTAAAAACCAAATCTGAATATCAAAAGATTTTTTTATTTCAGGATCTTATAATAAATCAATAAAATTATCCTCTTGGTGCGTCACAAGAAAGGTTGGCGTATAAGAGTAAAAGAATAAAACTATCCCTTATGCACTCGTCTCAGATATCTGGGGCTAGTCGCAACATTATAGGAACTGAGAAAATAGATAGCAAGGTGGCACCAACATGCACTTTTATTAAGCGTAAATGGTGATATATAATAACTTTTATGGACTTTACAGAGTTTTCCGCTTCATATTATTTACGGATCTTGTTTTGAAATAAATACCGTAACACTTCAGCGTAATAAAAGTTAATATTACATTTTATAAGCCATACCCGCGCTCAATTAATACAGTACAATATTTCATTGAAAAGACTAAAAACAATATATTTCAGCAATACATGAAAATAAAAAATATCGCAAGGATCTCAAAGTTTTATGTGAAAAACAAGCATAACACATGTGTTAAAAAAACCCGCTTATAAATAAATCGGGTTTTTTTAATGTAGCTTAAATTATTTTTTATTAACTGCTTCTTTAAGGCTTTTTCCTGCAGAAAATTTGGGTACAGAACGTGCTGGAATATCGATTTCAGCACCAGTTGAAGGATTACGCCCCTTTGTTGCAGCACGATGAGAAACTTCAAAAGTGCCAAAACCTGGAAGACGAACATCTCCCCCTGAAGCCAAAGCTTCTGTTACAGAAGCCATAAAAGCATCAACAACAGCACCAGCTTGCGCTTTCGAAACACCTGCCTTTTCAGCAACGGAGCTAACGAATTCACTTTTATTCATAAAATATTTCCTTTCCCTATATTACCTGAACATGACTTAATCATGTTATTGGTCAGTTTATTGAAAAGTACAGCAAACAGAAGTCTTATTTTTATCCAAAACATTGTTTTTTTAGCAATAATCACAGTTATTCACGGAATTTTTCACTTTTTCCAACAAAAAACAGAATAATAACCTCAACAACATCTTCTACCACCTAAAAAATGCCGTTATAAATGAGATAAGTGAATCAGTGCGCAATCTGTATTCCTTCACTATCACTGCTCTCTGACCGGATTGGCACAGCCCCTGTAGAGGGTTCTTTCCATTCAATAGTGTCTGGAAAACGAACCAAAGCGTGTTTCAAAACTTCACTCACATGATTTACCGGAATAATTTCCATATTATTTTTGACATCATCAGGAATATCAACCAAATCTTTTGCATTTTCTTCAGGAATAAGTACTTTTTTTATCCCTCCTCGAAGAGCTGCTAAGAGTTTTTCTTTTAATCCACCAATGGGTAAAACGCGTCCACGTAAAGTAATTTCACCAGTCATTGCAATATCTTTATGCACAGCTACTCCTGTAAGGACCGAAACAATTGCTGTCACCATTGCAATCCCAGCCGATGGGCCATCTTTTGGTGTCGCACCCTCTGGAACATGAACATGGATATCGCGTTTTTCAAAAAGTGGAGGTTCAATACCAAAATCAACAGCACGAGAACGTACATAAGATGCTGCCGCTGAAATGGACTCTTTCATAATATCACGTAAATTTCCAGTTACAGTCATCTTCCCTTTGCCGGGCATCATAACTCCTTCAATAGTCAATAACTCTCCACCGACTTCTGTCCACGCAAGACCTGTTACAACACCAACTTGATTTTCTCCTTCAATCTGATTGTAATGATAACGTTTAACACCCAAGAAATCATGAATATTACTTTCTGTAACTTTTACAGATTTTTGATGTGTTTTGAGAATTTTTGTAACGGATTTGCGGGAAATTTTCATGAGTTCACGTTCAAGGTTACGAACGCCTGCCTCACGTGTATAAAACTGAATAATTGACCTTAGTGCGCCATCAGAAATACTGAGTTCTTTTTTAGATAAACAGTGATCTTTTAGTGCCTTTGGTAAAAGATGCTGTTTAACAATTTCCATTTTCTCACATTCAGTATAACCAGCGATACGAATAATTTCCATACGATCCATTAACGGACCTGGAATATTAAGCGTATTGGCAGTTGTGATAAACATGACATCAGAAAGATCATATTCAACTTCCAAATAGTGATCAATGAATGTACCATTTTGTTCAGGATCAAGAACTTCTAATAAAGCGGATGAAGGATCACCACGAAAATCTTGGCCCATTTTATCAATTTCATCAAGCAAGAAAAGCGGATTAGATTTTTTTGCTTTTTTCATAGACTGGATAATTTTCCCAGGCATCGAGCCAATATATGTTCGGCGATGTCCACGAATTTCTGCTTCATCTCGGACACCTCCCAATGAGATACGAACATACTCACGTCCCGTTGCCTTTGCAATAGAGCGCGCTAATGATGTTTTCCCTACACCTGGAGGACCTAACAAACAAATAATGGGACCTTTTATCTTTGACGCGCGACTTTGTACGGCCAAATATTCAATAATTCGCTCCTTAACTTTTTCAAGACCAAAATGTTCATTATTCATGACCTTTTCAGCAAAATCTAAATTGTTTTTAATCTTAGATTTTTTACCCCAAGGCATTGCTAATAACCAATCAAGATAGTTACGTACAACTGTCGCTTCTGCAGACATAGGAGACATATTCCGTAATTTTCTCAATTCTGCTCCAGCTTTTTCCTGTGCTTCCTTGGATAGTTTTGTATTCTTGATACGTTCTTCTAATTCAGAGAGTTCATCTCGGCTATCATCACCTGCTCCTAACTCTTTTTGAATAGCCTTCATCTGCTCATTGAGATAATATTCTCGTTGGTTTTTTTCCATTTGCCGTTTAACATGCGAACGAATACGTTTTTCAACCTGCAAAACAGAAATTTCTCCTTCCATGAAGGACAAAACACGTTCAAGACGGGCCCGCACAGGTAAGAGCTCTAATATTTCCTGTTTTTCTGCCAGTTTAATCATCAAATGAGAAGCAATCGTATCGGCAAGCTTAGAAGGATTATCAAGCTGGCCAATCGCATTCACAACTTCAGGAGAGATTTTTTTATTAAGCTTTACATAGTTTTCAAAATAAGTAATCACTGACCTTGAAAGAGCTTCAATCTCAACATCACTCTCTCTAGGTTCTTCTGTAACAGTTGCAAAAGCCTGATGATAACCTTCACTTAAAGAAAATTGACTAATTTTTGCACGTGCAGTTCCTTCAACCAAAACCTTTACAGTACCATCAGGAAGCTTTAAAAGTTGAAGAATATTAGCAAATGTACCAATATGATAAACATCCTCTGATTTTGGATCGTCATCAGAAGCATTTTTTTGTGTCACCAATAGTATTTGCTTATCAACCGCCATCGTTTCTTCAAGAGCACGAATTGATTTTTCGCGGCCCACAAAAAGTGGAACAATCATATGGGGGAAGACAACAATATCACGAAGAGGTAAAACAGCATAAACCCCATCTCTTACTTCATCTGTCTTTTCATCAATATATTGCATAACTCTCCTTTCTGGAGCCTATGAGCTATCTACAACAATTAGCCCACCTTTAGAAAATCTCAGCTCTTCACTGTACATGAAGTGGTAATTACTCATACATAAATCAAGCATTATAATGATATTATTAGAAACACCTATCAAATACCGTTCACTACCACCTTTTATATTGTGCATCGCACAATGTCATGCTGATACATTTTCTTTATCTTCTGCACGTTCTGAGTAAATATAAAGAGGACGCGCTTTACCATCAACGACATCACTCGAAATAACCACTTTTTGAACGCCTTCAAGAGCCGGTAGCTCAAACATCGTCTCAAGAAGGATCTTCTCCATAATAGAACGTAAACCACGAGCACCAGTTTTACGTTCAATTGCTTTCTTTGCAATAACACGTAAAGCATCTTCATGAAATGCTAACTCAACATTCTCCATTTCAAAAAGACGCTGATATTGCTTTACTAACGCATTTTTAGGTTGGGATAAAATTTGCATGAGGGCGTTAACATCTAAATCCTCTAAGGTAGCGACTATAGGAAGCCGCCCAATAAATTCTGGTATTAAACCAAATTTAATAAGATCTTCAGGCTCTAAATCACGAAAAATTTCACCGACACAACGCTCATCCGGAGCCTTAACAGTCGCAGAAAAACCAATAGAAGTTTTTTCACCACGCCCTGAAATAATCCGTTCTAAACCTGCAAAAGCTCCCCCACAAATGAATAAGATGTTTGTGGTGTCAACCTGAAGAAACTCTTGTTGCGGATGCTTACGTCCACCTTGAGGAGGAACAGAAGCAATCGTTCCTTCCATAATTTTTAATAATGCTTGCTGAACTCCTTCCCCCGAAACATCTCTTGTAATAGAAGGATTGTCTGCTTTACGAGAAATCTTATCAACCTCATCAATATAAACAATACCACGCTGCGCACGTTCAACATTATAATCTGCTGCTTGAAGAAGCTTCAAAATAATATTTTCAACATCTTCTCCCACATAACCCGCTTCAGTCAAAGTGGTCGCATCCGCCATCGTAAAAGGCACATCAATAATACGTGCTAATGTTTGTGCAAGATAAGTTTTACCACAACCCGTTGGACCAACAAGAAGAATATTTGATTTAGCCAACTCAATATCATTGCTTTTAGACTGATGCGCCAACCGTTTATAATGATTATGAACAGCAACAGAAAGAACACGCTTTGCATGCTGCTGACCAATAACATAGTCATCAAGAACTGTTATAATTTCCTGTGGCGTAGGAACACCATCACGCACCTTAACCCCAGAAGACTTATTTTCTTCCCGAATAATATCCATGCAAAGCTCTACACATTCATCACAGATAAATACAGTAGGCCCCGCAATGAGCTTACGCACCTCATGCTGACTCTTGCCGCAGAACGAGCAATAGAGAGTATTTTTTGATTCGTTCCCGCTATTGCTAATTTTGCTCATTTTTCTTTCCTTTCACCACAATATATGAACACTTTGCCTTTTCAAAGGAAGCTTTTCATCATGAAAACTAAAAGACATATAGAAAACCATGCATGTCTCAATACTTTTAGGTGTTTCTCTTATTTTGCGATATTTTTTATAAAACTCTTTGATTTAAAGTAGCTGTTTTTTCTATAAAAACTCTTAATCTTTTTCTTCTTTTTCAGTTTCTGCACGGTATTGTATAACATCATCAACTAAGCCAAACGCTTTGGCTTCTTCTGCTGTCATAAAATGATCGCGATCGAGAGTTCTCTCTATAACCTCATAATCTTGATTCGTATGTTGAACATAAATTTCATTTAAACGCCGTTTCATCTTTATAATATCTTGCGCATGTCGCTCAATATCTGAAGCTTGACCTTGAAAACCACCAGATGGTTGATGCACCATAATACGTGCGTTTGGCAATGTAAAACGATGACCTTTTGCTCCAGCCGTTAACAATAAAGACCCCATAGATGCCGCTTGCCCCATGCAAAGCGTAGAAACAGGAGGGCGAATAAACTGCATAGTATCATAAATAGCCATACCAGATGTTACGACACCACCTGGAGAATTAATATAAAGACTAATTTCTTTTTTAGGATTTTCCGCTTCCAAGAAAAGCAATTGTGCACAAACAAGCATTGCCATACCATCTTCAACAGGTCCATTAATAAAAATAATCCGTTCCTTTAAAAGACGGGAAAAAATATCATAGGCCCGTTCACCACGATTTGTTTGTTCAATAACCATAGGAACAAGGCTTAATGCTGTTTTCATTGGATCACTCATATTTTTACTTTCCGTTCATATAACAACCGCTCTTTACACATTCAATGTTTTTGTCCATATGTTAACATTACTCTCTTGTGCAAGCTACAATCAAGAGATTGTATAAGATAGATTAAAATCTCAATAGTTAAAATAGCAATAATAACTCTACCTAAACAAATGATGAACATCCGGAATGCGAGATACCGCCCAATGGTAAAAACTTCCTTCCTGAGGTCTTTTCGTGGTCTTTGTCTTTCTGTGAATATGAAAGCCTATCAAGCGTGAATCTGTAAGCGGCTTTACGCCAAAAGCTGGTTCAAAAATACGTTCAGTTTTTCGCCCAGTCCAATAATAAAAAGTTTCCTTTTCCTTTGCTTCATGAAAAAAACCATATCGTTTTGCTAATCGTGAAATACCATCATTGCCAAATATTGTAACGCCAAGATTTCCCGGTAAAATCGGCATTTTTTTCCTCTTTAACCAGAACGGTCTCCAAACACGACGCTTAAACCCAAGCCAATGAGGAATAATTTCTGTGCCAGCCCAATAATCCTCAAATATTTTTATAATAGGGTTATTGGGCGGAAAATAAAGTGCAGAAACGCCTACTCTTGTATTATTTTCTCTTGCCAACCAAACCTTATCCGCATCTGGATGAAATTGTTTAACAAGGTAAACATCTGTATCTAACCAAACACCTTGTTGATATTTCATCAGCATAACACGAAAAAAATCCGAGAACTGAACAATTGTACACCCTAGTTTATCATCAGAAAAATCGGGATCAAGGCGATAAATTGCTGAGCGTGGTAAAATTGATTCGGCTTCATGCAGCTCAACACCAGCAGGGAGATTATCTATTTTTTATCATAACTAAAAAGCTTAACGCGCTGTCCAGTTTTAACCATTGAAGACAAACAAAGCCTATCCACCAATCTTAATTGTCCACTATACCAAAAAGTACAAATATCCATAGATAATATATCAAAAATATTCTAAACTAACGCGAAAGAGTTGTTCAACATCACGAACCCTATCAGCAAGAGCAAAAATCACTATTCTATCACCAGACAAAATACGCGTATCTGCCGAAAGCTGTATTATTGTCTTATTGCGATAAATTGCACCAATTCTCAAACCATCTGATAAATTGAGCTCTGATAATGACTTACCAACCAATGAAGATGTTTGCATCACTTCAGCTTCAATAATTTCTGCTCGGCCATTAAAAACTGAATGAACAGAACGAATACGCCCACGGCGCATTTGTTGCAAAATTCTCGATATTGTAACGCTATGGGGATTAAGATATGCATCCACACCAACAGCACGACTAAATTCTTGATAGGCAACATTATTAATCAATACCATATTGGCTTTGCAGCCCAATCTTTTAGCAATAATAGCGCTTAAGAGATTAACCTGATCTTGATTGGTCAATGTAATCATTAAATCGGACTGATCAATTCCCGCATCTTGAAGAATCACTGGATCTAACACATTACCGTATAAAACTGTTGTTTTTTCAAGCTGATCAGCAATTGTGAGGGCTCTTTCTCTATGCGCTTCTATAATCTTCAATTTTAATTTATGGAAACGCTTTTCAATAGCCTGTGCAACATAAAGGCCAATGTGGCCACCCCCTGCAATAATCATGCGGTGGGCATCTTGTTCTTTATGACCAAAAAGCCCAACAGCACGACGCATCTGTTCACGAGAAACAACAAGATAGGTTATATCACCAACACGTAATTGCGTTTCTGAATGTGCAACCAATAATTCCGCGCCACGTTTAATAGCAGTAACCGTCGTATGAAGATCTGGAAAAAGCTCTGTTAATTGACGTAAAGGTGTATTAATAACTGGACAATCTTCCATGCATTCCAAAGCTAGTGCCACAATATCATCATTACAAAAATAAAGAACATCTATTGCACCAGGTAAAGCAATACGGCGCAAAACCATTTCTCCAACTTCAACTTCTGGCGAAATAACTACATCAATGGGAATATTCTCTCTGGAAAAAAGCGTCTTATAACGTGGTTCTAAATAAGATTGTGAGCGAATACGAGCAATTTTTGTGGGCACATTAAATAATGAATGTGCTACTTGGCAAGCTACCATATTAACTTCATCAAACAAAGTGACAGCAATCAACATATCAGCTTTGTCTGCATCTGCAGCCAAAAGAACTTCAGGCCGTGAACCGTGACCAACAAAACCTCTCACATCCAATGTATCGCGAATCTTTTCAATTAATCTCGTTTCAATATCAATAACAGTAACATCGTGATTTTCAGCAGCAAGACGCTCTGCTATCCCATAACCAACCTGTCCTGCTCCACAAATAATAATACGCATCGCTTTAAGAAACTCCAAGCGCTTTAAGTTTACGGTGCAAAGCTGAACGCTCCATGCCTATAAATTCAGCAGTACGTGATATATTTCCACCCAAACGCCCAATCTGCGCCACTAAATATCTCTTTTCAAATAATTCTCGAGCTTCACGTAACGGCAAATCCATTATACTTTCATCTGAATCCATTTGAAGACGTGGCAAGGAATCACTTACTTCACTGGGAAGAAAGTCCGCTGTTATAGGACCATCCCCATCCCGCACAAGAATAAGAAGACGCTCAATATTATTACGTAATTGCCGCACATTACCCGGCCAAGCGTGCGTTTGCAAAATAGCAATCACATCATCACTGATTGCACGCGGTTTAATCCCAACCTGCTGTGATATTGTTTTTACAAAATGATGTACAAGTTCTGGAATATCTTCACGACGCGCTGAAAGGGGCGGAACAACAATAGGAACAACGGAAAGACGGTGAAAAAGATCCTCCCTAAAGCGCCCATCAGAAATGAGGTTTTCAAGATTTTGCGCTGTCGAAGAAATGATACGGACATCCACCTTAACACGTTTTGTGCCGCCAATTCTCTCAAATGTTTGCCCCGTTAAAACCCGAAGAATCTTCCCTTGAGTCTCACGCGGCATGTCAGCAATTTCATCAAGATATAAGATACCGCCATGAGCTTCCTCTAAGGCACCAATTTTACGCTCTCTTCCCTCCATTTCGCTGCCAAACAGCTCTATTTCCATTCTTTCCGGAGTAATCGTTGCAGCATTTATTGTAACAAATGGCCCATTCGAACGCGTTGAGAGCGCATGAATAGTTCGTGCAACAGTCTCTTTTCCTGCACCTGAAGGACCTGTTATCATGATGCGACTATTGGTTGGTGCTACTTTTTCTATGATTTGACGCAAATTTTTTATAACTGTCGATTTTCCGAGCAACTCTAATGTCTCGTTCGAACGCTTTCGCAATTCTAAAAGCTCACGTTTTAAATTTGAATTTTCAAGTGTTCTCTCTGCAACCAATACAAGTCTATCAGCTTTAAAAGGTTTTTCAATGAAATCATATGCCCCTCGCTTTATAGCGGAAACAGCCGTCTCAATATTACCATGACCAGAGATCATAACGACCGGAAGAGCCGGATATTGTGTTTTAATTTCATCAAGCAGTGCTAAAC
This sequence comes from Bartonella sp. CM86QHHN, assembly GCF_042194695.1. Taxonomy (NCBI): domain Bacteria; kingdom Pseudomonadati; phylum Pseudomonadota; class Alphaproteobacteria; order Hyphomicrobiales; family Bartonellaceae; genus Bartonella; species Bartonella sp. CM86QHHN. The sequence goes on along the minus strand of NZ_JBHIND010000057.1, from coordinate 38,003 downwards.
CATCGAGACGACTACCCTGTAGCCAAATATCCAAAAAAATGAGCTTTGGAATACGCTCACTAATTTGAGCCAATGCTTCATCAGAGTTACAAGCAACACGCGTTTCATAACCTTCATCATCTAAAATACCAGCAACAAGCTCACGAATATCTGCTTCATCATCAACAATCAAGATATCTGATACCATACTATTCCCCTATCTTATGATTTATGGCTTGTATAATATTACCCTGCTTACCCCCATCCGCTGGAAATATCAAACGGATCATCGCACCACGACCTTCATAAAAACTCTTCGGTGCATCATGAAGCTCCATGAAACCACCGTGATCTTCAATAACTTTGCGCACAATAGCTAACCCCAGCCCTGTTCCTTTTTCCCGCGTTGTTATATAGGGTTCTAATAACTTTTGTCTTTGCTCTTTAGGAAGTCCTTTCCCGTTATCAACAACATCCACAACCACCCATTCTTCCTGACGATAAGAACGGATAAGAATATGACCGTGAATATTTTCCTCTCGCATAACTGAATCTATGGATTCGCTCGCGTTTTTGATAACATTGCAAAAAGCCTGTACAATGAGACGGTTATCAAATGCACCCATAAGTGGTAGAGTTCCTAAATCTTGCTCAAAATGAATATCATGTCGCGTCACTTCTATCAAGAAACATGCTTCGCGCAACAATTCTCGTATATCTAAAATATGCATTTTGGGTTTGGGCATACGTGCAAAAGAGGAAAACTCATCAACCATACGCCCAATATCTCCAACCTGCCGAATAATTGTGTCAATACACCGCTCAAAGACCTCTCTATCTTGTGTAATAGCTTTGTTATAACGTTTACGAATGCGTTCAGCGGATAACTGAATAGGTGTAAGAGGATTTTTAATTTCGTGTGCAATACGCCGCGCAATATCCGCCCACGCCGCTGTACGTTGCGCTGCAACAAGGTCTGTAATATCATCAATTGTTAGAACCCAAGATTGCCCTTGTCCATCATCCTCCTCCATCGTAACTTGGACATTACAGACACGCTCTTTTCCTGCAACGTTTAAAGTGACCTGCTCACGATGGTTTTTACGATCCAATGAACGCACAAACTGAAAAACCTGCCAAATTTCAGCGCTTAAAGATAAAAGACTTTTTCCAACAACGTGCTCTGAGCGAATATCAAACATCGCTTCAATAGACCGATTGATAATGGTGATATCACCATTATCATCTATCCCTGCTACTCCCGCTGTTACACCCGATAACACAGCTTCAGAAAAACGCCGTCTTTCATCAATTTGATCACGCACTGCAATCAATTCATTACGCCGACTTTTCAATTCACTGACCATGTAATTAAAAGTTTTGGATAATTGCCCAATATCTCCATCTTTTGCTCGTACTGGCACGAAAATTTCCATATTTCCAGAAGCAACATCATCGGCAGCACTAATGAGAAGACGAATAGGACGTACTAAGCGATCAGCAACAGCAATAGCAGCCCAAATGGCTGATAAGAATAAACTAAAAAAAAGACACAAATAAAGCATACCAAATGCAATCTGTGTCAGCAGGCGATTTTCATTTAAATCACGATAACGATCTGTATTAACTTCTGTCAAACGCAAAGCAGATAAAACACCTTTATCAACGTCACGCACCAAATATAAAAATGTGTTTGGAATATTGGTAAATTTTAAAATAATACCAAAATAATCATGAACGCCTGGTTGAAAAGAAAAAGGTCTCGCACTGGTTGCACGTTCAATAAGATGAGAAGGAGGAATTGGCAGTTTATCTTCATCACCAAGAGCACTCGATACAAAAATAGCTCCACTAGAACTTAACAAAAATGCACCACGCAAATTGCGTCCTAGAGCATGACGCGTCAATTGCATCCTATATTCAGCTGAATTACGTTCTAAGAGTTTTTTGTTATCAAGTGCAAATGCCATCGCGTAGGATAAATTTTTTAAATTTTGGAGCATTTCATCTGCATAAGCATTTGCTAAATCAATAGAAGAGCCCACAATTTGCCGCGTTGTTGTATCAAACCATCGATCAAGTCCCAAATTTAGTGCTGGACCCGATACAAGAGCTACAGCAACAGCTGGCATTGTCGCAACAAGTGCAAACAATGAAATAAGGCGCACATGAAGACGCGATCCTGCACGCCTTGAACGCCAAGCACGAATGATCGGTATCATCTCATAAAAAACGATGACAATAAGCCCTAAAACCCAAAAACTATTAATTCCTATAAGAATAAGGGTTACTGTTCTACTGGGAACAACAGGAGTTAATCCAATAAGAATAATAAATGAAACAGAGGCCGTAAGTAAAGCCAATACAATAATTGTAATCCCTAAAAAAATATATACCTTACTTAAACGATACAACTCATCGTTATAAGTATTTTTATCTATGTCTTGAAGATTCGTCACAGATGTTATATTCGTCATGAGCTTACATACCCTTATCCCATTATTCTCATATAACCTTTTGTAGCAAAAATTGACAATACTAATACTACATTTAAAATAGGCAAATATAGTCAACGAGAAAAAACTTCTACATTTTGCAAAATATCTTTAAAATAGACTGTGTTCGACGATACTTTACGAAGGAAATGAGATGCGATTAACAAAACAAACAAATTATGCTCTTCGAATGCTCATGTATTGTGCAGATAATCAGGGAACTCTCAGTCGTGTGCCAGAAATTGCTAAAGCATATGCCGTTTCAGAGCTTTTTTTATTTAAAATCCTTCAGCTGCTTGTTCAAGCAGGTTTTATACAAACAGTGCGTGGACGCAATGGTGGAGTTAGATTGGCTAAACCCGCAGCAGAGATTTCAGTCGCGGATGTTGTGAAAGTAACAGAAGACAACTTTTCCCTCGCAGAATGTTTCGATACTGCAGAACCAACTTGCCCCTTGTTTGATTTTTGTGGTTTAAATACCGCACTTCAAAAAGCATTAAATGCTTTTTTTGAGGTGTTATCCGTGATATCCCTTGCTGATCTACAACAACCATCCTTTCAAAATCATTTTAAAATTAATGACAAAAAAGCAAACTAAGATTATAATACAAGGAGATTAAGTATTTCTATTGCAGCAATAATATTAGCCGCTGGACGGGGTGAAAGAGCAGGATCTCCCCATAAAATTCCAAAACAATATCGGCTTCTAGGGCAAAAGCCAATTATTTATCATACCTTGCATTGTTTTTTGCAGCATCCAGCTATCACAACAATTATTCTTGTTATTCATCCAGAAGATCGTCAAATCTGTGAACAAGCTATTGACGATTTTAAAGAGCGCCTTATTATCGTTGAAGGAGGCAATACACGTCAAATCTCTACCTTATATGGACTTCAGGCACTCAAAAAATTTGCCCCCCAATATGTGCATATTCATGATGGTGCACGCCCTTTTATCGAAAACAAGCTTCTTAATAACATTCACAACACTATCACGCCTCAAGAAGGTGTTCTTCCTGTTCTGCCCATCTCTGATACCCTTAAACGTATAAATAATCAGCATGTTTTAGAAACAATTCCCCGTACCCATCTTTATAGTGCACAAACTCCACAGTGTTTTCCCTTTGAACATATCTTAGCGGCCCATAAACAAGCAAAACAAGCTTGCAAACAAGAATTCACTGACGATTGCGCAATTGCCGAATGGTTTGGAATTCCTATGCGTACCGTTCCTGGAGATCCTAACAACATAAAAATTACATGGCATGAAGATTTTAATACTGCACATTTATATCTCCAAAAGAAAATGCAAATATTTCCTGATATTCGTACCGGCAATGGTTATGATGTTCACTCTTTTGAGGATGGTGATTTTCTTATATTATGTGGTATAAAAATCCCTTTTCATAAAAAATTAAATGGACACTCCGATGCGGATGTTGCTCTTCATGCATTAACAGATGCCCTTCTTGCAACTCAAGGTGCTGGAGATATCGGTACACATTTTCCTCCCTCTGATCCTCAATGGAAAAATGTATCATCAGAAATTTTTCTCCATCATGCTCTTGATATTATAAAACAAGCAGGTGGTCGTATCGCCAATGTTGATATCACAATTATCGCTGAAAATCCTAAAATTGGTCCCTATCGTCATGCCATGACAGAAAATCTTATGACAATACTTTCAATGACACCTGATCGAATCTCTATCAAAGCAACAACAAATGAAAGGCTTGGATTTATTGGTCGTGGTGAAGGAATTGCTGCTCTTGCAACAGCGAGCGTTCTTTATTCAGGAGAACTTCCCCAATGACATATCTTTGTGAAAAACAAGCACATGAAGTCCTTAATACCTTTCGCCAAAAAGGTTTGCTGTTAACAACTGTAGAGTCTTGTACAGGGGGACTCATTGCTGCATGCCTCACAAATATAGCAGGATCATCAGATGTTCTCGATTGTGGATTTGTTGTTTATTCAAATGAATCTAAAACACGCCTTGTTGGCGTTTGTGCTGAACTTATAAAAACCTATGGTGCCGTTTCAAAAGAAGTTGCTCTTGCAATGGCTGAGGGTGGATTAAAACATTCACAAGCTGACATTGCAGTTTCTGTAACAGGAATTGCTGGTCCAGGAGGTGCAAGTCTTGATAAACCTGTAGGACTTGTGCATTGCGCAGTAGCTTATAAAAACCACTCCCCCCTGCACAAAGAAATGCACTTTGCTCATCTTAATCGCAATGCTATCCGCCATGCAACTGTTGAAAATGCTTTTAAAATGATTCTGGAATTGCTTCACTGAATTCCCCATACTAATTTCAAAATTCTTTATTCCCCATCGAGTCTATAATCGTCAACATCTTGAAAAAATTTTATTGTATCACAACTTGAAAATGAACGATCTGACTAGCGTAAAATTATCTCACTTTAGTCCTGTGTAGGTTGAATTAATCAAATTTATTCACTTACACGCCACAAGAGAAAAAACTGTAGTAAATAAAATGATTAATGAAAGGAAAACTTGTACCTCTCTCTCAAGTGCTAAGAGCTGGTACAACATCTTGAGAGATGGCAAATAAATGATACAGGAGAACTTCTTCATAAGTGTACAGATGTAGATTTTATATACTTTTACGAGAATCTATACTATTTATTATGAGCACTATTATGAAATGGGTATGACGCAAGCATGTTCTATTTGGGCGTTTTGTTTAACGAGTGTGCATCCATTAAAAAAGAGAGAAACAAAAGCATGAAGCTGTGCATCATCTTCATCATTTAAAATGATATTCCCTCAATATGCTTTTGAAAGCTGAATTAAAAACAAATAGTAAAGATGGAAACCGGTTTTCACCTTCACGCTGTTTAAGCAATACGTATTGTTAAAAAATAACAGAATAGACTATGTTACCGTAGAGCCATAAATCTGATGCGCACGCTTCTCAAAAGCCTCGGTAAATTTACGAAACGCAATATCAAACATTGAGCCCATCACTAATCCAAGCGTTTTACTTTTAAATTCATAATCAATAAAAAACTCTACATTACATGCATTGGTATTTTCAATATCATGAAAGGCCCAACGATTTTCAAGATATTTGAATGGACCATCAATATATTTAACTTCTATAAGACTTTTTTCCGGCTGAAGAAATACTTGAGTCGTAAAAGTTTCACGAATAATCTTATAGCCAACGGTCATATCCGCAAGAAGCAATATTTTTTTTCCATATTCTTTTCGAGAACGTATTATTAAAGACTCACACATTGGTAAAAATTCAGGATAACGCTCAATATCTGAAACCAGATCAAACATTTCACTGGCACTATGGGTGATCTGCCGATGTATTGTAAAAATCGGCATAATTATCTCTGTAAGGAAAATTTTTCATCACGCGCTTTTTGCAAAATGGCAAAATCATCTCCAGCATGATGAGATGAACGCGTTAGAGGATTGGAGGCCATATGTAAAAATCCTTTTACTTTACCAATCTTGGCAAAAGACTCAAATTCTTCAGGAGGCACAAAACGAACAACTGGATGATGTTTTCGTGTAGGCTGCAAATATTGTCCAATTGTCATAAAGTCAACATCAGCAGCGCGCAAATCATCCATCAATTGCAAAACTTCATTTCGCTCCTCCCCAAGGCCAACCATAATTCCCGATTTTGTAAAAATTGTTGGATCAAGTTCTTTAACACGTTGTAATAAACGAATTGAATGAAAATAACGTGCCCCTGGACGGACCTTCAAATATTTAGAAGGAACTGTTTCTAAGTTATGATTAAAAACATCAGGCTTAGCAGCAACAACAACTTCTAAAGCGCCATCCTTATGACGAAAATCAGGTGTAAGAACTTCAATTGTTGTTTTAGGAGTTTTTTGACGAATCGCATAAATAACTTTTGCAAAATGCTCAGCACCACCATCAGCAAGATCATCACGATCAACAGATGTAATGACAACATGTTTTAATTCCATCCGTGCAACAGCATCAGCGACACGTTCTGGCTCATTATCATCAACGGCAAGTGGAATACCTGTTGCAACGTTACAAAAAGCACAAGCACGCGTACATATTTCACCTAAAATCATAAAGCTAGCATGCCTCTGGCTCCAACATTCGCCAATATTAGGACAACCAGCTTCTTCACATACAGTCACTAACTTATGCGTACGTACAATACCATGTGTTTCCTTATAAATTGGTGATGTTGGCGCTTTTACACGAATCCAATCTGGCTTTTTTTGAACGCTTGTATCAGGACGATGTGCCTTTTCAGGATGACGCAATCGTCTATTTGCAACTCTATCAACAACCGTAACCATGTAAGCCTTTGCCTTATAAATACGAAGTAACAATCAAAAATATAAAATTTTTCATACAATCCAGTCATCAAGCGTTTAAAACTTGACCATAAGCATCTAATACACTTTCTTTCATCATTTCCGATAAGGTCGGATGTGGAAAGACAGTATGCATTAATTCTTCTTCTGTTGTTTCAAGATTCATAGCAATAACAAAACCCTGTATCAATTCTGTTACCTCAGCCCCTACCATATGGGCCCCGAGAAGCTGTCCTGTTTTTTTATCAAAAATCGTTTTTACTAACCCCTGATCTTCACCCAAAGCAATCGCCTTACCATTCGCAGCAAAAGAATAACGACCAATACGTATATCATAACCTGCTTCTTTTGCAGCCACTTCTGAAAGCCCTACAGAAGCAACCTGTGGTGTACAATATGTACACCCTGGAATTTTTCTTTTATCAAGCGGATGAGCACTCTTCAAACCTGCAAGATGCTCAATACATATCACACCTTCTTCTTCTGCTTTATGGGCCAACATAGGAGGACCTGCTACATCACCAATAGCATAAATGCCTTCCACCCCCGTCCAACTCCATTCATCAGTTACAATGCAGCCGCGATCGGTTTTTATTCCCAAAGCTTCTAAACCAAGATTCTCAATATTACCTTGCACCCCAACAGCGGAAATCAACCGGTCAACAGTCATTGACTCTATTTTACCTTGAACATCAATATGTACACTTACAGAATCGGAAGATTTTTCAACCTTTGTTACTTTTGCTTGACGAAGAATGCGTAAACCTTTTTTCTCTAACTGTTTACGAGCAAACGTTGAAATTTCAATATCTTCAGCAGGCATGATATGGGGCATCATTTCAACAACAGTTACTGTCGCCCCCATATCATGATAAAAAGAAGCAAATTCAATGCCAATAGCCCCAGACCCTATAACCAAAAGCGATTTTGGCATTGCTGGCGGTATCATAGCTTCAAAATAAGTCCAAATGAGTTTTCCATCTGGCTCAATACCAGGAAGGACACGAGGACGTGCGCCCGTTGCAATAATGATATGCTTTGCTTGATAAGTTCCCTCCCCTAACGTCCCTTTAGGGACTGGATTTTGCGGTTGCATAATCGGTTTGGAGGATGAAGAAACCATAATTTCCGCAGGAAGGCTTCCCTTTGCTTCTTTAGTAAGCTTTGCTTCACCCCAGATAATATCAATTTTGTTTTTTTTCATTAAAAAACCAACACCAGCATTTAAACGTGCTGAAACACCGCGTGAACGTGCCACAACATCTTTGATGTTTGCCTCAATTGAACCATTAATTTTTAGTCCATAATTTTTCGCATGTTCAGCAAAATGTTTCATTTCCGCTGAACGTAGAAGGGCCTTTGTGGGAATACATCCCCAATTTAAACAGATCCCTCCCAAATGTTCACGTTCAACAATCGCAGTCTTAAAGCCACATTGTGCTGCACGAATTGCGGTTACATATCCGCCTGGACCTGATCCAATCACAATTACATCATAAAGATTTGCCACAGTAATTCCTCCATGGATATATATATAAAATGGATATGCATTTTTTGAACTTAAGACTGAAAATGAACATAACAGAATTATCTTATGTCTCTATACTCTAAGCTTTCTATAAATGCTTTACCCAAACTAGAAACAGCAATACCTCTGCTCTTCAAACTCTTTAAATTTGTTTTTATTCTCTTAAATACACTCTCTCACAATTTACGTGAAGAACTGTTAAACAGTTCAAACCAACATTGCTAATGGATTTTCAATCATCTTCTTAAAAGTCCGCGCGAGCTCTGCTGCTAAAGCACCATCGACAGCACGATGATCCGCAGAAAGCGTAACTGACATAACTGTCGCAACAACTAATGCACCATTTTTAACAACGGCGCGTTGCTCCCCTGCACCAATCGCAAAAATCGTCGCATGCGGTGGATTAAGAATAGCCGAAAAACTTTTTATACCATACATCCCCATATTTGATACAGCTGTTGTTCCACCCTGATATTCTTCCATTTTTAATTTGCCCTCGCGCGCACGCTTTGCAAAATCCTTCATCTCTTTGGAAATAAGTGATAACGGCTTTTTCTCTGCATGGCGAATAATCGGTGTAATTAATCCATTGGGAATAGAAACAGCAACCCCAACATCACAATGTTTATGATGAAGCATCCCGCCTTCAAGCCAAGAAACATTCGCATCAGGAACCGCTTTCAAAGAAAGTGCGACAGCTTTGATCACCATATCATTAACAGAAATCTTATAAGTAGGCTGAGTTTCTTCCTGCCCCTTAACCATTGGAGCAGCAGCATTTAGTTGTGTACGCAGTGCTAATAGCGCATCAAGTTCACAATCTACCGTTACATAGAAATGTGGGACTCTCTGTTTTGATTCCACCAAACGTGTCGCGATTGTTTTACGCATATTATTATGGGGAGCGAAGCTATATTCATCCTCTTTGAAGAGTTTCAATATCTGTTTGTCCGAAGCACCTGTAGCTATTAGCTCCCCTATCGATGATGAATAAGACACTTTAGACATATCGCTGCTCACAGCTTTTTCTACATCGCGCTTAATAATGCGCCCATGCGGACCACTTCCAGAAATAAGGGATAAATCAAGACCTGCCTGAGATGCTAATCGCCGCGCTAAGGGAGAGGCAAAAAGACGAGCTTCCTTTTTATCTTGCTGTATTAATTGCCCAGTTGATGATTCATGAGACATTTTTATTCCCTTTGAGTCCGTCTGTTTCAGAGAATCTGTCTGTTTGATGCCCTCTGGTTTTTGTCTTGTAGAAGAAGAGATTTCTTCTGCAACTTTTGCAGCTTCAGCTAAATCTTCACCTTCTTCTGCTAAAACAACAATTAAAGCATTTACTTTAACGCCTTGTGTTCCAGCAGGAACAACAATTTTAGCAACCCTACCTTCATCAACGGCTTCGACTTCCATTGTCGCTTTATCCGTCTCAATTTCAGCAATAACATCACCAGAGGAAACCTTATCTCCCTCCTTAATATTCCATTTTGTTAAATTTCCCTCTTCCATCGTAGGGGAAAGCGCTGGCATTGTAATTTTAATGGGCATTATGCTTTCCTCCGTTATGCTCTGTATGTCACAGCCTTAACGGCCTCAATGATTTCAGCAGTATTAGGCAAAGCCAACTTCTCAAGATTAGCGGCATAAGGCATCGGAACATCTTTGCCAGAAATCGTAGCAATTGGCGCATCAAGATAGTCAAAAGCCTGCTGCATAACACGCGTTGCTATTTCAGTTCCCACGGATGACTGAGGAAATCCCTCTTCAATTGTTACCAAACGACCTGTTTTTTTAACTGAAGAAAGAATTGTTGGAAGATCCATCGGGCGAATGGTTCGTAAATCAATCAATTCAACATCAATACCAAGTTTTTCAATTTCTGGTAATGCTTCAACCGCGTAATGCATTCCAATCCCACATGCAACAATTGTCACATCTTGTCCAGACTTATGAATACGCGCCTTACCAATAGGTAAAACAAAATCATCGAGTTGAGGAACATCAAATTGATGCCCGTACAAAATCTCATTTTCAAGGAAAACAACAGGATTATCATCACGAATAGCAGCTTTCAGCAAACCTTTTGCATCTGCAGCGCTATAAGGCATAACAACTTTCAGACCTGGTATATGACTATACCATGCTGCATAACATTGAGAATGTTGAGCACCAACACGGGCAGCCGCACCATTGGGACCTCGGAAAACCATAGGAGCGGTCATTTGTCCACCAGACATATAACGTGTCTTGGCTGCTGAGTTAATAATTTGGTCCATCGCCTGCATCGCAAAATTAAAGGTCATAAACTCGACAATAGGACGTAACCCACCAAAAGCAGCCCCGACAGCCAGCCCAGCAAAGCCGTGCTCTGTAATGGGGGTATCAATAACTCGGCGTTCTCCGAATTCTTCCAACAAACCTTGACTAACCTTATAGGCACCTTGATATTGCGCAACTTCTTCCCCCATAAGAAAAACTGTTTCATCACGCCGCATTTCTTCAGCCAAAGCCTGATTAAGCGCTTCACGAACTGTCATTGTAACCATTTGTGTTCCCGCTGGAATATCAAAATTAAGAGATGTATCAAAAGTAGGAGCAGCCTGCGGAACTGACAAAGGCAGAGAAAGAGAAGATTCCTTAGGTTTTTGTGCTGTATCAGTAGGTTGCGAAATATCCTCAGCACGCTCACCTTCTTCTAACAAAATTGCGATAACAGTGTTAACCCTTACGCCATCTGAACCTTCAGGCACAAAAATTTTACCAAGAGTACCTTCATCAACGGACTCTACTTCCATTGTAGCCTTATCCGTTTCAATTTCAGCAATAACATCGCCAGAGCTAACCTTATCACCTTCTTTCTTGAGCCATTTAGACAGTTTACCTTCTTCCATAGTTGGTGAAAGCGCCGGCATCAAAATATCAATAGACATACTTGCTTCCCTCGCATCAAACTAAAATATCAGTATAGAGCTCAGAAGCATCTGGCTCTTGATCACTTTGTGCAAAATCTACCGCATCAGCAACAATTGCACGGACCTCTTTCTCAATAGATTTTAAATCGTCTTCGCTCGCCCAATTTTTTTTAAGAATCCGACTTTTTACTTGATCAATCGGATCGTGCTCCTCTTTTATTTTTTGGACTTCTTCCTTTGAACGATATTTTGCTGGATCAGACATGGAATGACCACGATAGCGATAGGTCTGCATATCAAGAATGATCGGTCCTTTACCTGAGCGTGCCCAAGAAATTGCTTTATCAGCAGCTCCTTTTACTGATCGAACATCCATACCGTCAACAACAATACCTGGAATTTCAAAAGAAAGACCACGTCGGGAAAAATCAGTTTCTGCAGATGCACGTGAAACTGACGTTCCCATAGCATACTGATTGTTTTCAATAATATAAACAACGGGAAGCTTCCAAAGTGAAGCCATATTAAAACTCTCGTAAACCTGCCCCTGATTTGCAGCACCATCACCAAAATAAACCAATGTCACATTATCTTTACCAAGGTACTGATTCGAAAATGCCAAACCTGAACCAATGGGAACCTGCGCACCAACAATACCATGTCCCCCATAAAAGTTCTTTTCTTTAGAGAACATATGCATCGAGCCACCTTTCCCTTTGGAAAAGCCACCTTGACGTCCCGTTAATTCTGCCATAACACCACGCGGACTCATCCCAACGGCTAACATATGACCATGATCACGGTAAGACGTAATAACCTGATCACCTTCTTTTGCCGCTTTCAATGTTCCTATAACAACGGCTTCCTGACCAATATAAAGGTGACAAAATCCCCCAATAAGCCCCATACCATAAAGTTGTCCTGCTTTTTCTTCAAAACGGCGAATTAAAAGCATTTCACGATAGGCATCAATTTCTTCTTCTTTTGTAAAATCTGCTATTGGTGCTTTCTTTGTGGTGCTTGATAATGCAGTGCGCGCCGCCGACGCAGAATTTTTTTTAAGTCGTTCTGCCATATTAAACTCCCTTTTATGATTATTTAGGAATAACCTTTACGAACAAAAGTTACAAGCCTTATCAATCGGCTTAAACAATATCATTGCTGATTGTTGTTTAAATTAAGCGATTTTTCATTTACCTTTGGTATCATTTCAAGGTATTAAGATTGTCAATTCATTTGGCTTAGAAAAGTTCAAATTCTTTCGGACATACTCATCCAACATATCTTTTTCTATATGCCCATTGCGTAAAAGAGAAATACGCTTTTCCATGAATATCCGCTCAGCTTCTATTTCATGAAGCTCCTTTTCTAATTCGCTAATATGCTGATTAACTTCACTGCGTGAATACAATCCATACTCACCATGATAAATGTGATAACTGAAATAGCTTAAGACTCCCACCGTCATAAGAGGTAGTACAAAGCGTACTTTGATTGATCGACGTTTCTGCTTTGTCCACATAAAATAGCACAGTCTTTACAGCACAAATTTCTTGATATTTTGCCCAACTATGCATGATTTTGATTAATACCTCATTACCAAATCTACACCAAAATAATTTGTTATTTCAATTTATCCCCCCCTTAATACGATCAAAGTAAGTTGAATGCCTCACTTTTTATATTATAAATATTGGATATCCTCTAATTTGTAGCTTTTTTCCTAAAATTTCCTATTAAAATGAAGATAAAATCAACGGTATCCCCTCTGCTTGGTGGTTTTTTCCTAACCAATTCCAATCCTCAAATTGATAACGCTTATCATCACCTCCCAAAACGAAATAAACCCCTTGATTTTGAACAATAATTTTACTCTTCATCCTTACCCACGCTCCTTATGTGTTATTCATAAAGAGATTATTTCTAATTTGATAATATGCGGATTAACCTCACGGTGTAAATACAATTTGTAGCAGCCGTAATAAACGTGAAATTAGGATAGTTTGGAGCCTCCAATAATCCAATGCTATCCACTGCTATAAGCAGAAAAATAATGCACGCCTTAATTAATTTGCGTCTTTTCTTTACCCGTATAAAATAGCATTGCCTTTTTCAATACTTTTACTTAGCTATACATGTTTTTTAATATCTCATATCAAATAAATATAGTACAATAATTTTGCATAATGCAACTTAATTATTTATAAAAATAAAAAGCGAACTGAATTACTTTCTCTTTATTATAAAATTTTTAAAAATCTGTAATCTGATTCCCATCTTTATCCGTAAATCTTCCTCCAAGAATGACTATAAAATCAACAACTGCCCAAATTCCGGTAATTATCAATCCAAACAATGATAAAGATAGAACCAGCATTAAAGCACCAGTCCTAACTTTACCAACCATAAAGCGATGGACACCAAAGATACCTGCAACCCAACAAAGCAGTGCGAACATTATCTTTGTGTTCTCTGTACCTGGTCTCAACAATGGGAAAACAGAACTGACAACACCTCCTTCACAGACAAAATCAACAGCATTACCAATCCTTGGTGGATTCTTTCCCAACCAATCCCAAGTCGCAAACTGATAACGTTTACCATCATCACCCGAAACGAGATAATTTCCTTGATCTTGACTAATAATTATACCTCTCATCTTAATCCCTATAAATTTAAACACTTAAAAATTATTGCGTATATGCCTTTGATAAGAAATATCAATTTCATAATCTAAATGATCTTATACTTTCATATTTTGTGCTCACAACTATACACGATATAAATCACCAGCATAATGCGCTTGGGCTCCTAGCATTTCTTCAATACGAATAAGTTGATTGTATTTTGCTAATCTATCCGAACGTGCAAGAGAACCTGTTTTAATTTGTCCACAATTCGTTGCAACAGCAAGATCTGCAATGAAAGAATCCTCTGTCTCGCCTGAACGATGAGATATAATGGCACGATAACCTGCTTTATGTGCTACTTCTACAGCATCAAGTGTTTCACTCAATGTACCAATTTGATTAACTTTTATGAGAATAGAATTGCCTACCCCCATTTTGATACCATCACGCAAACGTGCTGAATTCGTTACAAACAAATCATCGCCAACAAGCTGACATTTTTCTCCAATTGTGTCAGTAAGTAGCTTCCAACCTTCCCAATCATCCTCTGCCATTCCATCTTCAATTGTAATAATAGGATAATTTTTCACAAGCTGCGCTAAATAATCTACCTGCTCTTGGGTGTCTCGGCATTTCCCCTCACCTTTATAAAAATACGAACCATTTTTATAAAATTCGGTTGAAGCACAGTCTAAACCAATGGCAATTTGTTCACCTGGTTTATAACCACATATCATGATAGATTCCATAATAAAATCAATTGCTTGATCAGCACTTTTAAATTGAGGAGCAAAACCACCTTCATCACCAACATTGGTATTATAACCCGCATCTTTTAAACGCTTTTTTAATGCATGGAAAATCTCAGCGCCATAACGGATAGCTTCTTTTACAGTAGGAGCTCCTATAGGAATAATCATAAACTCTTGAAAATCAATCAAATTATCAGCATGAACACCACCATTAATAATATTCATCATGGGGGTTGGAAGAATATGCGCTTGTGTACCACCAATATAACGATACAAAGGTAAATTTAATGAATCCGCAGCTGCTTTTGCAACAGCTAATGAAACACCAAGAAGTGCATTGGCACCAAGACGGGCTTTGTTTGGCGTTCCATCCAAAGCAATCATTGCTTGATCAATAGCAATTTGATTTGTTGCATCCCGCCCACCAAGTTCTTCAAGAATTTCGCCATTAACTGCAGCAACCGCTTTTTCAACACCTTTCCCTTGATAGCGCAAACCACCATCACGAAGCTCTATAGCCTCGTGTGCTCCTGTTGAAGCTCCCGAAGGAACCAGAGCGCGACCAAAAGCTCCATTCTCCAAATGAACATCAACTTCTACCGTTGGATTACCACGGCTATCAAGAACTTCACGCCCAATGATATCGACAATTATAGTCATATGTGTTTCCTTATCCAATAAAAGTCTCGATTCATTTATAAAGCCCTATTAATGAAATATTTTTTCTCTTCTCAACTCAACTTTTTTGACAGATAATCAAATTCCATTAAAGTCTCAAGCAATCTTTGTAAATCATCAACTTTAACCATATTGGGTCCATCAGAAGGTGCATTATCTGGATCTTGATGTGTTTCTAAAAAAATACCAGCTACCCCAACAGAAACAGCTGCACGCGCTAAAATTTCAACAAATTGACGCTGCCCACCAGATGAAGCCCCCTGCCCCCCAGGTTCTTGAACAGAATGCGTTGCATCAAAAATAACAGGAGCACCAAATGAACGTAAAATAGGCAACGAACGCATATCAGAAATAAGTCGGTTGTAACCAAATGACGTGCCTCGCTCACAAAGCATAACATTCGGATTACCACTGTAAACAACCTTTTTTAAAACATTCTCCATGTCCCACGGCGCTAAAAACTGACCTTTTTTAATGTTAATAACACATTCTGTTTTGGCGGCTGCTACCAAAAGATCTGTTTGACGACATAAAAAAGCCGGTATTTGTAAAATATCAACTGTAGAAGAAACAATTGTACATTGCTCTTCTGTATGCACATCAGTTAATATGGGACAATTAAACTCTTTTTTTAAATCAGAAAAAATGGACATTGCTTTTTCAAGACCAATACCACGTGCCGCCCCCAAAGAGGTTCTGTTGGCTTTATCGTAACTTGATTTATAAACAAACCCGATACCAAGCTGATCGGTAATTGTTTTAATACGACCAGCCATTTCAAAAGCATGATCACGACTTTCCATCTGACACGGCCCTGCAATTAATGAAAGAGGCATTTCATTTGAAAAAATCATATTTCCAACTTTCACACGGGCATTTGGTTTAGTCATTTTATCCCTCAAAAGCAAAGTAACCCAATTTATGCATTAAACTAATCGACTTTGTTCTACAGCAGCTTCAATAAAAGAAGAAAAAAGCGGATGTGGATCAAAAGGACGGGATTTTAATTCTGGATGATATTGAACACCAATAAACCATGGATGATCTACATATTCTATCGTTTCTGGTAAAATACCATCAGGAGACATCCCAGAAAAAATCAAACCACACTGTTCTAACTTATCCTTATAATCAATATTGACCTCATAACGATGACGATGTCGCTCGACAATCTTGGTCACCCCATAAATTTGAGCAATATGACTCTCTTCTTTTAATTCAGCAGCAAAAGCACCAAGGCGCATTGAACCGCCGAGATCACCATTTCTTGTACGTTTTTCAAGAACGTCTCCTTTAAGCCATTCTGTCATTAAACCTACAATTGGATTGTCTGTTTCACAAAACTCACTTGATGAAGCATTCTCAATCTGTGCAATATTGCGCGCAGCTTCTATACAAGCTAATTGCATCCCAAAACAAATCCCTAAAAATGGAACTTTACGCTCTCGCGCAAATTGAATTGCTCGAATCTTCCCTTCTGCCCCTCGTGCCCCAAAAGCACCTGGAACCAAAATTCCATGGGCTTTTTGTAAAGCTGAAACAGAATCTTCTTTTTCAAAAAGCTCCGAATCAATCCACTCAATATTAACCTTCACTCTATTCGCTAAACCACCATGCGCAATCGCTTCAATAAGAGATTTATAAGCATCCTTTAAGCCCGTATATTTTCCCACAACAGCAATCGTAACTTCTCCTTCAGGATGGTGAATACGATGCGTAATATCTTCCCAACGATCCATCTTGGGGGAAGGTGCCGAATCGATTCCAAAAGCGCAAAGAACTTCAGAGTCCAAACCCTCCTTATGGTATGCCATAGGAACATCATAAATTGTTGGCATATCTAATGCCTGAATGACTGCATTGGAGCGAACATTGCAAAAAAGTGATAATTTGCACCGTTCTGTTTCTGGAATAGATCGATCTGCACGTACAAGCAAAATATCAGGAGAAATACCAACTGCTTGCAATTCTTTGACAGAATGTTGTGTTGGTTTCGTTTTTAATTCACCTGCTGAAGGAATATAAGGCATTAATGTGAGATGGACATAAACGACATTTTGTCTCGGTAGCTCATTGCGAAGCTGACGAATCGCTTCTAGAAAAGGCATTGCTTCAATATCACCAACCGTTCCACCTATCTCACACAAAACAAAATCAAATTCTTCATTTCCCATCGTAATGAATCTCTTAATTTCATCTGTAACATGAGGGATAACTTGGACTGTTGCCCCCAAATAATCACCACGCCGCTCTCGTTCAATGATATTGCGATAAATACGCCCTGTTGTAATATTATCTTGGCTATTTGCAGAACGCCCAGTAAAACGCTCATAATGACCAAGATCAAGATCCGTTTCTGCACCATCATCGGTCACAAATACTTCACCATGTTGATAAGGTGACATCGTACCTGGATCAACATTTAAATAAGGATCAAGTTTGCGAAGACGTACGCGATAGCCACGAGCCTGTAATAACGCTGCTAACGCCGCCGCTGCGATGCCTTTTCCAAGGGAAGAAACCACACCACCAGTAATAAAAACATAACGTGCCATGGGCTTATGGTGATAAGCAATTTATAATGATTTTTCCAGCAAAAAATGCAAAAAGAAACAATTTTTCTTCTAAAATAAAAAAGGCGAAAAAAATCACCTTTTTTAAAAAGTCTATGTTTTCTTAAAAAACTATTTTGTACTGTTATCGGGAACTGTATTTTCAAGAACCTGAGGAACTGGACTTTCTGCTTCAGGATTTGTGGACTGTTTCTGTTCCTGCGAAGAATTCGAAGTGCCTCCTAGCTGTTCAAGAATAGAAGGGGAAGACTCACCACCTGACGATGGGACTGATCCTGAGTCTTTATTGGTAGAATTCTGTTCTGAATTAACCGGTATACGCTTTAAGATATCAGAACTAGAATTTGATATATTACTCACCACGGTAAGTCCAATAGACACAACAAAAAAACAACAGGCTAAAATAGCAGTCAAACGTGTTAAAGGGTTTCGAGATCCACGAGTTTTCATCAACCCTGAGCTATTACTCACACCTAGCCCACCACCTTCTGAAGGTTGAATTAATATAACACCAACCAAAGTAATCACAATCAAAAAATGAATAACTATAAGTACTGTTTGCATAAACCCTGCTCTTCAAATAACTCTTTAATAGCTATTTACACATAAATAACGCACAATCCAAGGGGAAACTCAAATTTCTCTGCTATAGTTTACGACAAACATCGCAAATAGTTAAAAAATCAATCGCTTTTAAGCTTGCTCCACCTATCAAAGCACCATTAACATGAGCAATGCTTAAAAGCTCAAATGCATTGGATGGTTTTACGGATCCACCATAAAGCAAACGTATCTTATTGCCTTCATCACCAAAACGAGAGCGCACCCTATCACGAATGAAATGATGTACTTTTGCAATATCTTCTGGAGTCGCTGTATTGCCGGTGCCTATTGCCCAAACTGGTTCATAAGCGATAATGGTATTCTCTGCTGTTGCATCATCTGGGAGAGATTCTTCAAGCTGCTGCGTGAGAATATCCAGTACTTTATTATTATTACGCTCCTCCAATGTTTCACCAATACATACAAGAGCCACAAGACCTGCTCGCCACGCAGCTTGCACTTTGGCACAGACAATCGCATCATTTTCCTGGTACACTGTACGACGTTCTGAATGCCCAATAATAACATGACTTGCTCCCGCTTCTTTAAGCATAAAAGCTGAAATATCTCCAGTATAAGGACCATGATCATCAAAGTGACAATTTTGTCCTCCTAAAAGGAGATTTTCACCATTCAGCGTATTAGAAGCACGCGATAAAAGCGTTGCTGGAACACAAATTAGGGCTTCAAATAGATGACCTAGATCAGAGCTAACGCCTGTAGCAATAGCACGCAACTCTCCAAGCGATTCACTCGTTCCATTCATTTTCCAATTTCCAGCAAGAAAAGGCCGAATATTTTGAGACATATTTTCACCTCAAGAGCTTTTACAATACATTGTTTATCTGTAGTTACCAAATTATAAAATGAAAGCAAGTCTTTAAAGCTTGCATCTTTCATCTCTTTATTGCAAATTCCATTACAGCTTTGATAATAACTCACATTAAAAATGGACTTGAACAATGCTTGACATCATAAGAAATGCTACAAATTCTTGGATTTTTAGAATTTTCCTTGCTATTTTACTCTTATGCTTCATTCTTTTATGGGGGGTACCGCAGTTACACAAAAAAAGTGAAAGAGATCTTATTACTTCTGGAAAGTCCACAGTAACTGTCGATGATTATCGTCTTGCACTCGCCGATAAAAGCGCACGTTTAGCATATGCTGCTCATCTTGGACGAATGTTTACAACAAATGAAATGCAGCAATACCAAATTCCTGCTTTTGTATTTAATCAATTACAACAAAATGTACTGCTTGATGAACAAGCACGTAAAATGAAAATAAGTCTTTCAAAAGATACAATAGCTCATACGATTGGTTCTGATAAGATGTTCCAGGTAAATGGCACTTTTGATAAAAACTTGTTTTATAACTATCTTCAGCATTTACGTATTAGTGAAAGTGCTTTTCTTAATTATTACACCAAACAAGAAAAGCGTAATCAGCTTATTGCTGCTTTACTTTCTGATATGAAGGCACCAAATCTCTTTTATAAAGCACTTGCTCTTTATCAAGGAGAAATGCGTATTGCTGATTATCTCGTTATTGATCTAAAAGAAAAGGAAACAATTGCTGATCCTGATTACGAAACATTACAAAAATGGTTTGAAACACATCAAAGTCAATTTCGTGCTCCAGAATACCGTACTGTCTCTTTGCTATCTATGGAACTTAATGATTTTGTAAAACCTAAAGATATCTCAACAGATGAGGCGAAAGCCTATTATACACAAAATGCTTCACGTTTTGTAACGCCTGAAAAGCGTACATTCGAAGAACTGCGATTCCCCTCACGCGAAGAAGCCGATAATGCAGCAAAAAAAATAGCTGATGGATTGAGTTTTGATGAACTGGTAAAAGCTGAAAAAAAGACTCTTAATGACATAAAAAAAGGTCCTCTCGCAGAAAATGAACTTCCTAATCATCTGACAACTGAAATTTTTGAACTTCAACAAGGCCAAGTCAGTCCTGTGATCAATGACTTACAGGGACCTGTTCTCATTCGCGTTACGCATATTGAACCTTCAAGCTCTCTTCCTTTTGAAAGTGTAGAAGAAAATATTCGCCAAACACTTGCCAAAAATCGTGCTACTGATGATATCCATAACAATTATGCTGCCATTGAAAATGCTCGTTTTGAGGGAGCTTCTCTCAAAGAGTTAGCTGACCAATACAAGTTATCTTTGCGCACAATTACTATTGATAAAACGGGAAAAACGTTTGAAGGTGCAATACTCACGGATTTACCTCAAAAAGATATTTTACTGAATGCCATCTATCAATCAAACGAAGGAGTCGATCTTGATCCTCTCTCTTTTCAAAATGGTGGATATCTCTGGTACAAGGTCGATAAAATTATTCCTGCCCGCGATAAGACACTTGAAGAGGCTAAGCTAGATGTTCTTTCTCAATGGAAAAATGAGGAAATCCAACGTCTTCTTGATGAAAAAGCCCAAAATGCTCTCAAACAGCTCACAGAAGGAAAAAGTCTTGTTGCTCTTGCTCATACCCTTGGTGTTACAAAACAAACAACACCCGCCCTCCGGCGTCAAGACGCATCTGAAATCCTTGGCGTTGAAGGGATTAAAGCATTATTTGCTGCTCCCAAAGGTCATTATGGCATCATAAAAGGTCCGGTTGCAACAAACCGTATCATTTATCAAATAAAGACTGTAACCATGCCTAAAGATATCACGTCTCATACTCTTTCAACTGAGGTCCGCGCCAATATAGATATGATGATAAGAGAAGATCTCAAGCTAGAAATGCTACAAGTTGCCAATAAAGAACATCCTTTGGAAATTAATAGCACAAATTATAATCAGATCTTTAACGCTCTCCAATAAAAAGATTGTGCATAATTTTAAGAACTTATTGATAAAGTTTTCATCAGCTCTTCTTCTATAGTTGAAGAGGTAAGACGGATTTCTTGTCTGCATATCTTAGGATCAGCGTTTGTATAATGATTCATTTTCTCGCAAAACAGTGCATGTATGGATTTGCGAGAAAATAGTCAATGGAATGTAGAATCGTTTTTGCAATGCATTAAAAAACATTATCCATCCAAAAGGTTGTAAAGGTTGCCGCCCATTAAGCTATAAATATCATCCCTATCGTCATTCATTCATAGCTCATTATATTGCTACTCTTAATATTCATTCATAGGGAGCATATTGCTTCTTCCTTAAATGATTTCATTTACACACCAAACTTATAATAGATAAAAAAACTATTTTTAAAATTCATTATAAAAATGGAGAAATCTTTTTCTATTCAAGACTCTCATTCAATATGAGAAAAAACGAATTATCATTATAAATCAATATATTCATCAATCATAACAGTCATCAATTATGATGTTATAATTTCTCAAAAATAAGAGTTTTTTATAGACTTATAGACTGCTAAGATAACTTCTCTCATAAAATAGAAATTTTATTTCATTTGCAAATGAGATACAATCAATACATTCAGAGTACTTAAAAGTTCTTCTTCAAACAAACCAATGTATTAAGATTTAGCTCATGTTTTTCTTTCTCTGCATCTCACCCATCCAATACACTGAATAAAACATATTACTGATGAAGAAATACAGCGTATTTTCAAGATCATAAAATTTCTTATTCTTTTGCGTTCATAACAACCAAAACATCAACATTTTTTATAACAAAAAAATGGTTTGGAATCACAATAGCTCCTTTTATCTTCATATGAAAAAATCAGTCTACATGTTACGCATTCCAACGTAGTAATATTTTTTTACAATATCTTTGGAAAATTGCCGCTTATTGCTGCCCTTGTTATCAACCAATAGCGATACATCAATGGCAAAGTTGCACTCTCTTGAAAAATTGCTGCCCCCAGCTGTATAGCTTTTTGAAGAGAAGCTGGTACAATGACCAATGGAAGAAAAGCTGGCTTAAGAACTCTAGGTAAAGTACAAGAATACTCGTAAAATTGGGTATAATGATCGCGCGATAATGCTACCATAGCTTCAACAATACAACCCTTTTGTTGATCGCTGAGACGATGAGATTCCAAATCTTCCCTATTCACTCCTACAGCCTTTAATATATCAGTGGGTAAATAATATTGATATCGTGATTGCATGAATGATAAAAGACGCAATACACCGCTTAATCCTTGAGAAATCCCTCCATGTTCATAGATATCTGTAAACTCTTGTGCAGTTTCAGGATCTAATATCTGACAAGAAAGCTGTAAAATTATGCCTGCTGTCTCACCACAATAATGCTCTAGATCATGAAGTGTTTCTATTGGATTGTGATAAAGATCTAAAATTTGCGCATCACAATAACGTAAAAAAGCTATCTTAGGTAAATTAAAAAGAGTCATTGCTTTTAATAAATCATTCAAAATCGGATTGTTTCCACTCGTTTGCATTTCACCATGAGCAATAGCATCATACCACCAACGTAACCGTATTTCTCCTATGAGAGGATCATGTACACTTTCGCGGATACGAGAAACTTCAGCATTAAATACATAAAGAGCAGCCAATGCTTGGCGCTTTTTTTTAGGTGCAAATAAAACCGATATATAGCGATCACGATCTATGGTACGTAAAATATCAAGACAATAAGGAAGAGAGCCTATCATTCAATGAACCTATTAACGTCCCTTTTTTAGCAATTAAATTAATACCCTCTTTTTATTCATATTAAAAAATGAAGGATAAGCAAATACAGTTCAGAAAATAAGATTTTTAAATGTGTCTCTTAACTGTATTATGAATTAAAATTTCTTTTCTAGTCCCTTTTCGTTTTAGAAAGAAAAAAATTAAATAAATAATTTTTCTGATAAAACTTATCTTATCGGACTTCAAGTTTTCATTTGCAATAAAAAGCTAAAAACCAATCGTAACATGCATAGTAAAACTTGAACAACAAACAATGCAAGACACTTTTTCAGTGGATAAATGACAATGTTATTTTATAAAAAATGCACTGATCACAAAAACTTCATCAAATCATTGACCTCCTCCCCATCCTAAAAGACAAAGGTTCTTACCAACACCAATTTCTAAAAAATCCAATTGCTCTCGGTACGTTTCTGTTACTATAAACGCATTGATTTATAATGATAATTTTGTGTTTTGTATGTTAAATTAGAATCCCAAATATCGTAGATATGCTTTCATTTCAAACCAATTCCATGTTACATCAATAAAAACTATTCCCTTGCACGTCACAAGCGGAACTGGCTTGTAGGTAAAAACTGTATAAGAAAGAATTAAAATGCCTCTTATGAACCGTCTTAAGTGCCAAGAGCTGATCACTCATGTGATTTATTAGGAACTATGAGCAAACTTTGTCCTGAATACTTGCTGCTGTATTTAAAAACACTTAATGTGTTAAGTTATGTATATTCTATACCCTTATATCACCGCCTTAAACGACAGTATTTTACAGCGCAGAAAATAATCACACAAGTCTTTCATGCTAGACCAGAGCCTTTGTTTTATTAAACAATACTCTATTCTACCGCAAATAATAACGCCGCAACAGCGCGATCTTCAGCCAATAAAACATTAAATGTACGCACCGCCGCTCCCGTACTCATTGTATCTGATGAAATACGTTTTTCCCATAAAAGCACCCGTAACTCTTCAGGTAATCGTAATAATTCAATTCCAGTACCTATTAATAAAACTTCGATTTCAGAAGCTTCTTCTAAAATACGAGATATATCCCTTTGAGTGGGAACAGGCCCTGCCATCTCAATGCCATAAATACCTGATGGTACACAAATAATAGAACCTCTATGAGACATATCAGCAAAACGAAACCCACCATTTCCATAAGCATCAATAGGTGCGCGACTTGGAAAATGTGCTTCACGAATTTGAATTGCATCGAACATGAATATGCACCTTTTATTTTTGAATAATCCAATTGTCTTTGCTTCTTCTCACCATAAAAATTAAAATAAGGCTAATATAAACATTGATATGTTAAACATAGCCTAGTATTGAAGTGAAAATTTTTATATAATGCCCTAATCTTCTCATACAACAAATATATGAAAATTTGGGAATAAACCGCTGTAAAATGCTATACCTGCTTAAATAAATCTATCTTTTAAAAAGTTTCCTCAGCTTATTTACTCACAAATTGCTTTTTATAAAAACAATGATCTTGTTTAAAAAACAGAAAAAAATTGCGTAATATTCTATAAATAAAACAACTATTTTAATAATCTAAAGAAAACAAAAACTCCATTTTCTGTAGCCACTATAAAAGCCTCTTTTTCAATGAAATTGTCTTGATCTTGCCAAGCTTTTTATAAAAATGCTTAAAAAATGTAATAAACTGCCATTACACCTTAAGATGCATTTTCCTTTGATATAGCTTTTTTCTCTTCAGAGATACTCATATCTTCTTTCGTTGTCGTTTTAGATTTAGACTTTTGTGGTCTTTTTGCTTTAGCATTAAGTTTTGATTTTTTTTCTGCAACCGGCTCACCTTTAACACGCACATCAGCTAATGTTGAGCGAATAACACGAATATTCATACTCTCACCAATTTCAACCTCTAATTCACCACTCTCGTCGTGAACCTTCGTAACCTTGCCGATAATACCACCACCCGTTATAACTGTATCACCACGACGTACTGCATTAAGCATTTCTTGGCGTTTTTTCATTTGGGCACGCTGTGGACGAATGATAAAAAAATACATAATTGCAAAAATTAAAATGAATGGGACAGCGCTAGCAAATGAAATTCCACCGGAAACATCGCCTGCAACTTGAGCATAAGCGTTCGTAATAAACATTTTTATCTCCTATAGTTAAACCTCAGGTATTTCCCACTCTATTAAAATGAAATTCCGATACAGAAAAAATTCCTAAAGAATTTATCATAAAAAGCAATAACTACATAATCTAATCACAGCTTTACAAAAATACAATAAATCCTTAAGAGGCAGAATACCAAAATACAATGAGAAAAATCTTAAAAAATAGATTCACTTTCCCCTATTGTATATCCTACAATACAAATCTTTTCACTAACTCAATAAATTATACAAGATAATTTTTCTAATGAACAAACTTAATTTATATAGATAATTTATCGTTTTTGATATCAAATGACAGATCTAAATACAATAAAACGCTCTCATTTCAAACCTTCTGAATTAATCAAAACGATTTTCTTGCACGTCACACATATTAAATGAGCCTGTAGATAAAAACTTTTTAAGAAAGGCGTGAAAATATCTTTTTCATGCTTCTTTCAAATGCAAGAGCAATTTAAACACTCAAAGCTGACAAATAGTATGATACTATTGTCTTACACTTTCATAAATACAAAGATGGTAATATCTAACGACCCCAACGAACTACTTTCCTGAAACCAATGATTTTTTGCTGCAATGTTATTGATTTAAGAAAATCAATTGTTTTTCATGAATTTTCTATAAACTGTAAGACTATTCAAATGTAAAAGTCATCAATAAATTAGTTTTCTAAATATTTAAGGGGATCAACAGGTAATGAATTCTTACGCATCTCAAAATAGACACGTGGCGTTTTAACATTTCCTGAAACACCAGATTTAGCAATCTCATCACCGCGTCTTATCCTTTGTCCTTTGTTAACAACAAGCTTACTATTACATCCATAAATAGTGATAATATCATTTTCATGTCGAATCATCACAACATTACCAAGCTCTTTTAGTCCATCTCCCGCATAAATAACCACACCATTTTCTGCCGCCTTTACCGAAGACCCTTCAGGCACTGCAATATCTATTCCTCGATTCATTACTGTTCCCTTTTTTTGACCGAACTGGCTTAATAAACGCCCTCGTACTGGCCAACGCATCTTAGAAATTCCTGTGGCTTGCGGAGTCGTCATATTATCTGTATTCGTAACAGTACTTGACAAACCAGTCTCATGTTTCAATTGCGTCATCTGTTTAGAAAAATTTTTCTCAGAACTTGATTTGTTCATCTTTGCAGAGGGTGGCGTTGTTACAGGAGCTTTATATATAGGAGAGGACTTCTTGTTTTTTATAGAGAACATCACTTGAGATTGGGATGCAGATTCTGTTGTTGACACTGCCCAATCGTTATTATTGTGTGCATTTGAAGCTGCTAATGTACGCCTGCTTGGAACAACAAGGACCTGACCGATATAAATGGAATTGCTGTTTATACCATTTGCTAATTTTAATGCCTCAACACTAACCCCTACTTGTCGTGCAATACTGAGCAGTGTATCTCCACTCTGGACAATATAAGAATTCCGCCGAAAAATAGGAGATTTATCCATTTGTGAACGAGAAAGTGTTCCAAGATTACGTGGAGGGGAGCCCATAACGCGACCATCAGAAGAAGTTATCCTATCTTGATGTGGAAAATTATAGGGGGAATTATCATCTCCCCACGAATCATCGCTTGATTCCACAGGTGGCAATTCAGTGCTTTGTATCATACCACTACCGTATGATAGCATTCGCGGGTCTGTATACATAGTGCTTGATATATTTGATTGAGATGATACCGTACGATGAGAGAACGTATTGGAAAAACGCTGTGTACCAGAACTACAACCAGCAACAATAGTTACCACCGCTAACAAAGTTATTCTCTGAAAATTATGCTGGAAAATATTATCCAAAGCTTTTAGACACATCGTTTTGCTCACTCATCAATAATCAACTCACTCCATTAAAGCTTTTTTAAATTACCGAAGAGTTAAAATGAGATGTTTTATTCATAAATATCTTTATATAAGATCAAAATGAATTTAACGTAGACAATTCGCAGAAACTTCTTAGCTTTTAAAAATTAAAGTATCTCCGCAATGCCTTTAATAAAAGGTTGGTAACGCACTTGGAACAGTTCTAAACACTCAAATCGACTACCAATTTTTGTATAGCGCGTCACCGTTTGTACCCCTTCGTCAGGTCCTATCGCCTGAATGAGAATTCCATTTTCAGCTAAAAGTTCTAAAAATTCCTTTGGTTCATCAAAACGTGATGGCCAAATAAGAATGCGATCAAATGATCCTAAGCCTGTCACGCTATGACTTCCATCAATCTGCCGTATAACAATATTTTCAATTCCTAAAGTTTGAAATTTTTGTCGTGCTAAATCAACAAGCGTTTTATAACGATCAATCGTTGTCACACGGTCACTCAGACATGCTATAAGAGCAGTACAAAAACCAGATCCTGTACCAATTTCTAAGACACGATGCCTTTTTTTCAACGATAATGCCGAAAGAATTAAGAGTTGTTCTTCCAAACGTTCCATATATTCACCACACTCAAGGGGAATAACTTTATTATCATAAGCACTATTGAACCAAGGAGCAGCAACAAACTGTTGACGCGGAATTTTCTCTAATGCAGAAAAAAATCGCACGTCATCAATGCCTTTGCTACGCATTTTCAGTACAAGAGCGGCTAACTCCTCACGAAATTGTAAAATACCCTTTTGCCCCATAGTATCATTCAATCTCCAATGAAGGTGCACTTTTATCATACTGACAAACTGCTTCTTTTAAAATGGCAAAAACTTGCGCCTGTGTATCATCACCTCTTGGCAATAAACGCATATTGTCTCTCCTTTCGTAAAATTAAGCAGTAATACAGCGCATGCCTCCCATATAAGGTTGTAAAACATCTGGAATAATAATTGATCCATCAGCCTGTTGATAATTTTCAAGTACGGCAATAAGACAACGTCCAACAGCCGTACCAGAACCATTAAGGCTATGAACAAAATGCAATTTTTTATCGCCGTCTTTACGATAGCGCGCATTCATACGACGACCTTGAAAATCTCCACAAACTGAACAGCTAGAAATTTCACGATAACATTCTTGACCAGGAAGCCAAACCTCGATGTCATAGGTTTTACGCGCTGCAAACCCCATATCACCCGTAGAAAGAACCACTGTGCGAAAAGGCAAATCAAGCCGTTTTAATATATCTTCTGCACATTCAGTCATACGTTCCAATTCAATTAAAGACTGCTCTTCACTGGTAATCGAGACCATTTCAACTTTCCAAAATTGATGCTGACGCAACATACCGCGCGTATCACGACCGGCTGCTCCCGCCTCTGAACGAAAACAAGGAGATAAAGAAGAAAATCGCAGTGGTAAATCTGATATTTCAAGAATTTCATCGTTGACCAAATTGGTTAATGGCACTTCTGCTGTGGAAATAAGCCATCGACCATCTGTTGTACGAAAAAGGTCTTCAGCAAATTTCGGTAATTGTGCCGCTCCGTAAACAATCTCATCACGAACAAGAAGAGGTATTGAGACTTCTGTGTAACCATTCTCATTGACATGCACATCAAGCATAAACTGGCCTAATGCTCGTTCTAGCCGTGCTAATGCCCCTGAAAGTACTGTAAAACGTGTTCCAGACAAACGACTAGCTCGTTCAAAATTCATCTGCTTGAGATCTTGACCAAGATCAAAATGTTCCTTTGGTGTAAAATTAAATGTTGGAGGTGTACCAAAATGTCGAATGACGACATTATCACTTTCATCTTTACCTTCTGGAACATCATCTAATGGAATATTTGGAAGTGCTGAAAGAATTTTCTCAAGACTCTCCGTCAGCTGTTTTTCTTCCACTGTTGCAGAGGAAAGAAAAGCTTTAATCTCTTCAACTTCAGCTCTAAGACGTTCAGCCATTTGCTGATCCGATACCGCTAAAGCCTGTCCTATTTCCTTTGAAACAGCATTGCGACGTTCCTGCGCCAATTGCACCTTAGCAATATGCGAGCGACGTGCAAGATCAAGTTGTATTAACCTTTCAGCTTGTGGCTCAAGACCTCTACTTACGAGTGCTTTATCTAATTTCTCAGGATTGTCACGAATCCACTTAATATCAAGCATAAAAATTCCTCATTTATATTGTTTTTATTCATTCCTTATCGCATAAGATTATACACTTTTCTTAAGCGGATTTTCTTCTCTTTTCTATACTGTAAGCAATTAAAATTGAAATCTCGTAAAGTGCTATCGTTGGTAAAGCCACTGCAAACATCGTAAAAAAATCCGACGGCGTTATGATTGCCGCAATAATAAAAGAGAGCAAAATAGCCCATTTTCGTTTAGACACCAAATCATGAGACGTTAAAAATCCAATTTTTGTTAAAAGACTGATGACAAGAGGTAATTGAAAAATCAAACCAAAAATTAGGATAAATGATGTCATAAAGCCCAAATAATCAGAAATACGCACTATAAACTCTATTTTTAAATGAACATCTGGAAGAAATTGTTGAGAAAGGCTAAACCATAGTATTATTGGCGCTAATAGACCATAAACAAACGCTCCCCCAATACAAAATAAAATAGGCCCCCCAATGAGAAATGGTAAAAAAGCCATCCGCTCATTTTTATAAAGCCCTGGTGCAATAAAACTATAAAACTGAAAAGCCGTATAGGGAAAAGATAAAATAATTCCCCCAAAAGCAGAAAGCTTCATCTTCGTTAAAAAAGTTTCCCATACTTGCGTTGATTGCAAACGAATACCCTCAGGATTACCCCCTGCTATTTTCATTGCCCACTGATATGGCCATAGTAAAAAATTTAAGATATAATCTTTAACAAGAAAACACATCATAAAAGCGATCATAAATGCAACCAAGGCAGCAATAATTCGCTGACGAAGTTCAATTAAATGTTCTAAAAGTGGTGCCATATGAGCATCAACTCCATCTTTCTTAACATTCATGACATATCTTCTTTATCTTTAGAAGCAATAGATACTGTCGTATCTTTATTGGTTACGTTTTGATCACATTCCAAAATTTCTTTATCTTTTTTTGATTTATGATGTGTTTCCTTAACATCCCAATTATCGTGGATATCCTCTAATATATTTTGAGTGGGATCAAAAGTTTCTGCCAACTTCTTGCTTGAATCGCTAATATCCGAACATACTTTTTGCAAATCATCGCACTCGATTTGTTTTATTACATCATCAAACTGATGACGAAGTTCATTTGCTGTTGAATACACATACGCTCTTATCTTTGCTACTGTCTTTAATATTTTAGGTAAATCTTTTGGTCCAACGACAATGATGAGAACAAGTAAGATTACGATAAACTCTGGTCCGTCAATCCCAAACATCTCTTAATTCGACTTTCTCATCAAAAAATATTGCACAATGATGATTGCGTTTTTGTTACTATTTTTTAGCAACAGATGTTTTGCTTTTTTTAGAAGCAGAAGAAACCTTTCTGCGCGCTGTTGCATGTTTTACCGATAACGGCTGAGATTGTTGAGATTCTACATCAATCATTTGGGAAGTAGGAGCCATTCCAACTTTATCCTCAATGCTATCATCTTCTTCTTTCATATTTTTTTTGAAGGCTTTAATTCCTTTAGCAACATCGCCCATTAATTCAGAAATTTTACCGCGACCGAAAAGCACAAAGATAATCAATAAAATTATAATTAAATGCGTTGGTGAAAAAATATTACCCATTATTCTCTCTAACTTTATGCTTTTAAATTTGATTTCATTTATTCATGCTTCCTCTGAAGGAGGTATCAAATATAATATCTTACTTATATATTTTCTTCTTAATTTAAAAGCAATTACACGCTTTTATTGCAAAAAGAACTTTTTATCCTCTCATCCTTTTTTAGCGTATTATAACACAAACCATTCAAAAATGATAAACCACTTCATACAAAGTTCAAAACACTTAAAAACTTTTCTAAAATAACTTCATCTGATCTCTTAGGTTACTCATCTTCCTGTAAATACTATAGCCAATGTCTTTCCTTTTAAACAATGTTGTACGTATCATTACAAACATTTCCGCCAAATTATCCTTTACTGATAAAAATCATAACATGCTGTAAAACATTTTACGTATTCAATTAAAAAAATCAGAAAGAAAAATCTCTAAAAAACTTTCTTAACACATCATCAATCTCTTCAAAAACAATCATCTTACGCACAACATTTATTCTTTGCGTTGGGGTAGGAATTTTATCATCCATTATTTCATATACAATACGAAATATGAGCCATCATCGCATTCAATTAAATATCTGTCGTGTAAATAAAAACTATTAGCGGAAAGAGTAAAAATGTACTTTATGAACCAACTCAAGTGCCAAGAGGTATGGCAATACTGCTAAAAAATAAAAAAGGTACCAGCTTGCGCCTTTATTCAGTAAAGTACCTCCATATAACCAGCTTTCTAAGCCACTGCATGCCCTAACTATTACAAGTCTCAGGATTCTGGGCATGCGTTCTCATAATATCATGTGTTTAACCTATCTCAGTATTGAAACCAGAATGGGCATTAATAGAAAATTACATTCAATCAAAAGCATGGCATCGAAGCATAATCCATGTAAAAAGAATTTCTTATCCTAGCCTTTTTTATAAGATTACCTTATAAAGCCGCTCGATAATATAGTGTTAGAGATAGATAAACCTATTTACTTTAGTTTAAACTTCCTCATTTTATTGAGATAGCTTGCAGAGCACATATCAATTTTCAAAAGTTTTATTTTAGCATTATACACAATAACCTAGCCATTTAGCGTGTATAATGTAAAGCTTTGGCTCCGCTTAAAGCAATGAGATTCATTCACACTTTTACAAAAATCCATCACTATAACACCAGCACTTTATTGCTCCATCCATAATTTTACGCTTGCTAAAAAACTTATAAATGTAACAATGTTTTTATCAAGCATTTGAAATTCTTTAATCTTTAAACAAGAAAATTTATGAATGAATTTGAAAGATAGCCTTCAATTTTTCAAAAAACTTCACTAATATTCTCGTTAATTGAGTGTTTTTTATAGTCTTCCTGGAAGAGTCGGCGATCATAAAGAAAAATCTCTTACAACATAAATATCTCTATTGAAATATTTGATCTCTTCTTGTCTATCTTTCATATAAAAAATTTAAAATTTTAACGATTAATCTCATAATATAAAAATAGCCTTGTGAATAAATGCTCCGATGACATTAATATTTTTTCTGTAGTGTATAATGTGGGAGTGAGGGTATTGTTTGATTTCTATAAGAATATTTTTATGGATATCAATTCTATTATTCTATGCTAATAATCCGGTACAGTTATACATATGATAGAGTTTACTCCATGAATTATCGGCATATTTATCATGCTGGCAACTTTGCTGATGTTTTTAAACACATTATTGTCACTCGCATTGTAGAATATCTCAAACGCAAAGAAAAAGCTTTTCGCGTTATAGATACGCATGCTGGAATCGGTATTTATGACCTTTCTTCTTTAGAAGCACATAAAACAGGAGAGTGGCGTGAAGGTGTCCAACGACTTTTTTCAACTCCTATCCCAGAAGATTTAAGAACACTCCTTTGTCCATGGTGTGATATCATTGATGCCCTCAATAAAGGGGAAAAAGAAATTATGTTTTATCCTGGATCTCCTGTTCTTATTCGTCAATTATTACGGACACAAGATCGCCTCACCGCAATAGAATTGCACAATGAAGATTATCATATTTTAGCAAAAAACTTTGCAGGAGATTATCAGACAAAAGTTCTGCATTTAGATGGTTGGCTTTCCTTAAATGCTCATGTACCACCAAAAGAAAAACGTGGGTTTATCCTTGTTGACCCTCCCTTTGAAAAAACTGGAGAGTTTTCCCGCCTTATTGATGGATTAACGAAAGCCTATCGTCGCTTTTCTGGAGGAATCTACGCTTTATGGTATCCTGTTAAATATGACAAAGAAATTGAAAGTTTTCTTCACGCGCTTTATCAAACCGGAATTCCTAAGATTCTACAACTTGAAATGCGTATCCGAAAAAGTTCAAGTCCACCAACAATGAATGGAAGTGGTATGATTATTATTAACCCTCCCTACCTTTTGGAAGAAGAAATGAAAAAACTCAGCCCCTTTCTTATCAACCGTCTTGGACAAGATGAAAATGCCAAAATAACGCATAAGTGGCTTCAAAAAGAACATCTATTATTTTAGATCTTTCTCTGATATTTTTCCTAAATCAAATATCATGTTGTAAAATACAAAGGCATTAAATGATCAAGTTCTTTGATTCTTTGGATAATATCAACATATTATAATGGTAAGCTAATAACGATCAGCGTGAATTATTTTTTTTAGAAAGCCTATCCTCTTAATCATCATGGATTTCTTATTTCAATCATTTTAATGGATAAATTGGGCAAATTCATAAAGCTGTCTTATGAATAACAACTCTCATATTTTTTATGAAAGATCGGCTCTCTAAAATCATACTCTTATGTTATAAGATATTATTTATAGAAAAAAATTATAAAGACATAAATAATCATTATTTAATAAAAAAGAATATTTCATATATTAAACAAACAACATATTCGTAACAAACGGAATGGTCCTGAAAAATAATACAAATTGTCCGCAAAATGAACGGGAAAAACTTTCTTTTCTCTCTAATGTTACATGGCATAATGCCAATCAAAGCAATGAGAAAAATCAGTTCCAAGGTATCAAATTCATACAAGAGTTTGTTAGACACCTTCCGCATAAGCCAGGGGTTTACCGGATGATTGGTGAAAATGGTGATATTCTTTATGTTGGCAAAGCCCGTAATCTCAAAAAACGTGTTTCAAACTATACACGTGAACAAGGACACAATAATCGTATTACCCGCATGATTCGTGCAACATATCATATGGAATTTATCGTCACCCATACAGAAACAGAAGCACTCCTTTTAGAAGCCAATCTCATCAAAAGATTGCATCCACATTTTAATGTACTCCTGCGTGATGATAAAAGTTTCCCTTATATTATGATTACAGATGATCATCGAGTGCCTGCACTTTACAAACATCGTGGTGCTCGAACACGAAAAGCTCACTATTTTGGTCCTTTTGCTTCTGCTGGTGCAGTGACACAAACAGTTCATGTTTTACAACGCGCCTTTTTATTACGAACCTGTACTGATTCAGTTTTTGAAAACCGTACACGCCCCTGTTTGCTTTATCAAATTAAGCGATGTTCTGCACCTTGTACTCATGAAATTAGTGACAGTGATTATAAAGAACTGGTGAAAGGAGCAAAAGCGTTCCTTTCGGGAAAAGATCAATCTATTAAAAGCGATATGGTTCAAGCTATGCATAAAGCCGCAGAAAATCTTGATTTTGAACAAGCAGCTTCCTATCGTGACCGCTTATCAGCCCTTTCTCACATACAAAGCCATCAAGGTATTAATCCTCAAACAATAAAAGAAGCGGATGTATTTGCAATTGCGCAAAAAGAAGGAATGACCTGTATTCAAGTGTTCTTTTTTCGCATGGGGCAAAATTGGGGAAACCGTGCCTATTTTCCTAAAGCAGATCCCTCTTTTTCCCGCACTGAAATTTTAGCGAGTTTTCTTGCCCAATTTTACGATGATAAACCACTTCCCAAAAGCATCCTTTTATCTGAAGAAATTGAAGAAAAGGCACTTCTTACAGAAGCATTTAGTCTCAAAGCAAACCACAAAGTGTCCCTCTCTTTACCTAAACAAGGTGAACGAAAAACTCTTGTTAATCGTGCCTATCTCAATGCTCATGAAGCACTTGAACATAAGCTTTCTGAAACAGCCACCCATACAAAATTGCTTCAAGGTCTTGCTAAAACATTCCAACTACCTTTTCCTCCACGCCGGATAGAAGTCTATGACAATTCTCATATCATGGGAACAAATGCTGTAGGAGCTATGATTGTTGCTGGTCAAATGGGATTTATTAAAAATCAATATCGAAAATTCAACATTCGCTCAACAGATATCACGCCTGGCGATGATTTTGGCATGATGAAAGAAGTGATTAAACGAAGATTGTCACGCCTTATTAAAGAGCATGATCTGCCAAATAGAAGTCATAACATAAAAGATGATGATCTTTTTCCCATTTGGCCTGACCTTATCTTAATCGATGGTGGCGAAGGACAAATCAACAGCGTACATGCAATACTTGCTGAATTACAATTAAATGATCTCTTCACAGTTGTTGGAATCGCCAAAGGGGTTGACCGTCATGCGGGACATGAACGATTTTTTATAAAAGGTATCCCCCCCTTTACACTTCCTCCACGTGATCCTATCCTCTATTTTTTGCAACGTCTGCGTGATGAAGCACACCGTTTTGCGATTGGAACTCATAGGATAAAACGAAAAAAAGCAACATTCAAAAACCCACTTGATGAAATCGAAAATATCGGTCCGACAAGAAAGCGTGCATTGCTTCATCATTTTGGAAGTGCCAAAGCTGTTGCTAGTGCCTCATTTGAAGATTTAAAAAAAGTTACGGGAATTTCTATGACAATTGCACAAAAAATTCATAACCATTTTCATGAAAAATAGGCTTGTTTCATAACCTTCGCCTTGTTACGTTTAGGAAATATATTCTCTTTCACAAGAATTAAAAATGGCTCCATGAAAAATCATACTTTTTCTTTTCCAAATATTTTAACTTATGCACGAATTGTTGCAGTCCCAATGGTTGTTGCATGCTTTTTTTTAGAAGGGCGACTACAATCAAGTGATATCACTCGCTGGATTGCTGTTTCCATTTTTATCGTTGCATCCATTACTGACTTTCTTGACGGTTACCTTGCGCGTATTTGGGAACAAACATCCAATATTGGCCGCATGTTAGATCCAATCGCCGATAAACTTCTCGTCTCTGCTTGTTTGCTCTTGCTTGCCGCAGACAGTACCATCGCTGGATGGACTCTATGGGCAGCTATTATCATTCTTTGCAGAGAAATTCTTGTATCAGGATTACGTGAATATTTGGCGGAGTTAAAAGTTAGTGTTCCTGTCTCTCGTCTTGCAAAATGGAAAACTTTTGTACAGATGATCGCTATTGTATTTCTTTTAGCTGGACCAGCCGGTAATAAAATTTTCCCTTACACAGTAGAGTTTGGCATTACTATGCTGTGGATTTCTGCCCTCCTTACATTGTGGACAGGGTGGGATTATTTTCGTGCAGGTTTAAAACACGTTATCCTATGAATAGTATGGAATTTTATAATGATGATTTATCTTTTTGTACTTAAATAAGAGATGAGAATAGCATAAGATTGATTTATTTTAAATCTATTAATGATAGATCAATAAAATGCTTTTTTGCACATTACAAGCAAGGGTAGCGTGTAGATAAAAACTCCTCAGAAAAGAGTAAATAGCCTTTATATTTTCGTAAAAGCAGCTGCAATATTAAAAGCTAAAAAAACGATTAATGCTCCATATGCTTTCAAAAAAATCTATAATCTCATAAGCAAAAAACCGAAATATAGTGTTTCGGATTTTTGCTTCTTATATACGCTTTATTATTATAAACGCTTTATTAACCAACAATTTCTACCTCAGGAAACCAAAAGGCGATTTCTGTTTTTGCCGTTTCAGCACTATCGGATCCATGGACAGAATTTTCGCCAATCGATAAAGCATGAACCTTACGAATTGTCCCTTCTTCTGCATCACTAGGATTCGTAGCCCCCATTACTTCACGGTTTTTAGCTATTGCATTTTCACCTTCCAAAACTTGTACAACGGTTGGACCAGAAGACATGAATTCAACCAATTCACTAAAAAAAGGACGTTCTTTATGAACAGCATAAAATTTTTCAGCCTCACGTTTGCTCATCCAGACACGTTTAGACGCAATAACACGTAGCTCCGCATCCTCAAGCATTTTAGTAATTGCGCCAGTCAAATTACGACGGGTTGCGTCTGGTTTAATCATCGAAAAAGTACGCTCTAAAGCCATTTAACCACCTTTATTTCATTTATAATATTCTCTAGCCATTTCTATAGCGAGCAA
The DNA here is from genome assembly GCF_042194695.1 of Bartonella sp. CM86QHHN. Taxonomy (NCBI): domain Bacteria; kingdom Pseudomonadati; phylum Pseudomonadota; class Alphaproteobacteria; order Hyphomicrobiales; family Bartonellaceae; genus Bartonella; species Bartonella sp. CM86QHHN. The sequence continues at coordinate 659 of NZ_JBHIND010000057.1, read as the reverse complement.
GGAGCCCTTTGCCAAGTGACTCTGCAAAAATCTACACAAATTCTCAAAAACATAGAATAAATTATAAAGAAAACTTTAATAAAAATACCTGCAATTGCTCATCCCATCATAAAGATACGCTACAGAATCTCAATAAATATTGAATCTTCTTTCATAATCTTAAATGCTTCCTATCAAAATTATCATTGAGATCAATTAAAAAATAACCATATCGTTAGAAACGATAGCGTACACCTAAAATACCCTGAAAGGACTGTTTTGTTTTACGCCCTTTAATATAATGGGCCTCACCATATAACTTTAACTTCTCACTCACTAAACTGCTTAAACCTATTCCTAATTTACCTGCATTCCCCGATAAGCCAGTGGTAAATGGATGGCGTTGATTAATTAACGTTTGATTGTCATCTTTATTCTCACGCAACCATGCTGCTGTAATATACGCAAGCGATGAGGAATCCATGTGAAAACCAAATTCATATCCTAAAGATAAGCCAACCTCACTGCGTAATGAAGTGAATGGACGCATGTCACCTGTCATGTCATTCGATAACTTGATTTCTTTACCCTCAACTTGTAACCATGTAAATTGTCCATAAGGCTGCAACCAACTGTTCTTTGACGTCTTAAGTCGATAACCTGCTTCAAAGGAGGCGCCC